>NZ_JBHDVN010000016.1:0-65476 GCF_046635365.1 Acinetobacter sp. NIOH-H-8 | reverse complement strand
AGGCTGTTTTGGAAGCAGGAATATCAACACAAAAGCATTGAATAATTTTTTTAATCTTGTAGTGACTTAATTTACTGTTTTCTATCATGATTCTAGACTAACATAATCATTTTGCTAGTCTAGAGCCACTGTTTTCTATATTGCAATAATGTCCTGCCTGTTGCCGCCTTATAGGCTCGGGCCAAAGCCGACTGGTCAGAATAATCCAGTTGCCGGGCAATCTCGGTCAGGCTTAGAGGCTGATGCAATAAGTTTTCACAGCGCTTGATCCTTTCCTGCTCCAACAGTTTTTTAAAAGATATGCCCTGTTCATTTAGCTGGCGTTGCAAAGTGCGGGTTGATACAAACAGTTGCTCGGCCAGCTGTTCAATTTTAATGGCCTGCTGTCTGCTTCTTAAATGCTCCGCGACCACTTTTTGGGCCTGAGTTAAAATACTTTCTACAGGCGGTTTGGCTGCAATCGCTTCTTCAGCTTGACGAATCAATAACTGTAATAGCATGGGATCGGCCTGTTCCGATTTCAGGTTCAGTCCCTGTATATCCAGTTCAAAGCCATAATCCTGCTGTGAAAACTGCACTTCCGCAGCATAGAATTTTTGATAGTGAATTCGGGCAATTTCTGGCGCATGGGCAAAGCGCACCCGACGCAAGAGCAAAGGATGATCCTGCAAAATAAAACGTCCTAATTGCACCATGGCTGCGATGGTCAGCTCGTTCAGCAGGTTATAACGCTCATCCTGATAGATCCAATACAATTCAATACTCTGCGCATGCTGTCTTAGTTGCAATGGGACAAATTCACTCCCATCAATGACCAGTCGCTGAAAACGCATGATGTAGCCAATGATCTCAGGAATACTGCTGCTTTTAGATACCATATAGCCCAACACACCAAAATGTTCTGGCCGAATACATTGCACAATTTCAAAAATTAACTGGGGGCATGCTAACTGTTTTTGGGTTCTTAACAGGATGCTATTGAGAAAATCCAGCGGAACTTGCGCATCAAAAGGCTGATCAATCAGTTCAATGAGCTGAGGTCGTAGATCTGCAAGAAACTCTGCAGTTAAAGGTTCTATATTTAAGCTACGCAAATAGGTGGTCCATAGCTGGATATAACCATTGGAGATTTTGATGTCCTGCATGAGCGCGTCCCTGTCTCCGCTGCGAATGTATATTTTATTTTTCTCTGGCGTAAAATGTATAAAAATTGGCCATATCTGTCAAAACAATTTGTGCAATTCTGAACATACTGTCAGCATCTCCAGAAAAAGAATGAAAGCAGATGAACGCACCTTTAAAATCTTCCATACCGCCTGTGGTACGTAGTAATCTTGATTTTAAGCTGAGTGAAATTCCACGCTACTGGTTTGGTGGCGATCCATTCCTGACCCGTATGTTTGATGCACTGAGTCTGACCTTTCCAGACGGTGAACGTTATTTCATTCAGAGTGTGCGTCTGTTCCGCGACCAGATCAAAGACCCAGATTTACAGAAACGGGTAGCTGATTTTATCCGTCAGGAAGCCCAGCATGGTATTGCCCATGACAAGATGAATAACCTGATGCGCGAACAAGGCATGCCGGTCGATCAGTTTATTCAGCGTCTGAACTACATGATGAACTATGATCTGAAGAACCGTTCGCCTGAGTACAATATTGCAGTCACTGCAGCCGCGGAACATTTGACCGCGCTCATGGCTGAAACTTTTTATGGGCAAAAAGATACTTTAAGAAATGCCCATCCTTTTGTTCGCGCCATGTTTGCCTGGCATGCGATTGAGGAAATGGAACATCGCGATGTTGCTTTTGATGTCATGAAAGATGTGGCAAAAACGCCAGAATGGCTGCGTCAATACACCTTGCTCATCACGACTTTGCTGATGTTTGGTTTTACCATTTACCGTGCCAATGTCATGCTCAAACATGATGGCTTTAGCCCACTGCAACGACTGCAAATGAATATCCGTGGCCTACCTTGGTTCTTTGGTAAAAAAGGCACTTTGACTCGTATGGGTAAACAGTATCGTGACTGGTTTAAAAAGGATTTCCATCCATCCCAGCATCCAGTGATTGCTCAATATGATGTCTGGGTAAAAACGCTGGCAGAAACCGGTGACCCGATTCAAGCAGGAGAAGCGTTCTGGCAAGCTGCAGAAGATTAAACCTAGAAATCAAAAAGCCTTCAAAATCGAAGGCTTTTTTAGATTTAGAAGTTGGAAAAATGAATTACCATTTAGCATAGTGCTGTTCTAAAAGTCCATATTCATTAACCAGTACAATCTCCTGACCATTTTGCCGGATAGTCCCTGATACTTTTGCCTGCCACTGGCTAAACTGACTGCCGACCAGACGTAAATTCAGATTTTCATAACGGCGCCAGCCTGTGTGCACATTCAGGTTCAAGCAGCCATCTAATGACTGGATATTCCAGCGTTCGTCAGATTCCTGCTGAAACAACACATCCGCCACAAGATAAATTTTACCATTTACCCACAAACAGTTTTCATTACCAAAGCTTTCATTAACACCGGAAGCGAGATTGATCCCGATACGATTATGATTGGCATCCCAGAAATTACAAGATAGCCAGAACCAGGCAGTTTCAGGACGCAAAAAGCCGCAGGTATCATCCAGAGAGGCGAAGGTGCGCTCATTAAACTGGATGGTTTCACCCTGCTTATTTACGAAATAACCTTCACAACCCAAAGTGGTCAATTTCTGGGTATAGGTCCAGCCATTGATTCCGGTCGGACTGCACATACTCAGCGGGTCTGTACCTGCACAGAAAATTCGGGCACTAAGCTTGATTTCACCATATTTGGTCACATGGATATAACGCACCCCATTGGCATGCTGGATATCAATCTGAAAGGGAGATTTGTGAAAATAACTATGATTAAATAATGGCTGTTCGTCTAGCACCGTATTGCGCG
Source organism: Acinetobacter sp. NIOH-H-8 (assembly GCF_046635365.1). Lineage (NCBI taxonomy): Bacteria > Pseudomonadati > Pseudomonadota > Gammaproteobacteria > Moraxellales > Moraxellaceae > Acinetobacter > Acinetobacter sp. NIOH-H-8. Next base: position 62,541 of record NZ_JBHDVN010000016.1, on the reverse strand, counting down.
AGAAGAAATTGATCGCATTCCATTCCTGCACTTCGTTGGTACTATGGTTATAGATGTAGAAAAAACTGTGCCCAGCCCAAGCGATATCAGCAATCGCAAGGCCAATTGTATAATGTTCGTGTTGAATACTACAGAATTTAAATTTTTTATATTTTAGTTGCTTACGCCATCCCTTGAGTACATCACCATAGGGATTTTTGTACTGGTACGCATTGTAATCAATACTTTTTGGAATTTCTTTGAAACGTCCGTAACGTGGTTGTCCATTTTCCTGAATTAAATCCATTAAGACATTCCATCTCAATCAAAAACTATTTTTGCTTGAAGCTATTATGCCGATTATTGAGATTTGATAAAGAATTTTTTAAAACCGTTCGTCAGCTCTTCCAGCCAATTCTACTTAAAATAATCATTTTAATTTTTTGAATGAGAAACTGATTTTTTGCCGTTTTATCTAGAACTTGAATAGTTTTTATCCCATTTTTAGCCAGATTGCTTCTTCCTCTTACTCTCTAAAAATTTTCTTATCTATAAAAATAAAAAAATCGTGCTGAATAATTCAACACGATTTTTCTTAATCCACCCTGCCCTCCTTTTAGAAAGAAGGGTTTTCTCCCCTCTTTGAAAAAGAGGGGCTAGGGGAGATTTTACATCTCGACCATTTCTACACCATCAATACAGGCAACGGTCATCAAGTCTTTATCACCACGACCAGAAACGGTCGCAATAATGATTTGATCCTTGTCCATGGTTGGTGCAAGTTTAGTGACATAAGCCATCGCATGTGAACTTTCAAGCGCAGGAATAATCCCTTCGATCTTGGTTAGATCACGGAAACCTTGTAACGCTTCCTGATCATTAATCGGCACGTAGTTCACGCGTTCCATATCTTTCAGGAAGCTGTGTTCCGGACCTACGCCTGGATAATCCAGACCAGCAGAAATTGAATGCGTTTCAATGATCTGACCTTCTTTATCAGACATCAGATAAGTACGGTTACCATGCAGTACACCGACGTGACCCGCATTCAGTGGTGCAGAGTGCTTGCCAGTTTCGATCCCTAAACCTGCGGCTTCAACACCATACATTTTCACATCCTGATCGTTCAGGAATGGATAGAACAAACCCATTGCATTTGAACCACCACCGACACAAGCAACCAATGCATCTGGAAGGCGACCTGCCTGTTCCTGAATCTGACGGCGTGCTTCACGGCCAATAATGGACTGGAAGTCACGAACCAATTGTGGATATGGGTGTGGACCTGCCACGGTACCAATCACATAATAAGTTGAGTCAACGTTGGTAACCCAGTCACGCATCGCTTCGTTCATGGCATCTTTTAATGTTTTAGAGCCACTTTCTACAGGAACAACTGTTGCACCCAGCAGACGCATACGGTAAACGTTCATCGCCTGACGTTTCACGTCTTCAGCACCCATGAACACCACACATTCAAGACCTAAACGCGCTGCGATGGTTGCAGTTGCTACACCATGCTGACCGGCACCTGTTTCCGCAATAATGCGTTTTTTGCCTGAAAGTTTAGCCAGTAAAGCCTGACCAATCGTATTGTTTACTTTATGCGAGCCGGTATGGTTCAGATCTTCACGCTTTAAGTAAATTTGCGCACCACCCAACTCTTTCGACCATCGCTCAGCATGATATAAAGGACTAGGACGACCTACGTAGTAGGCTAGATCACGGTCGAATTCTGCCAGAAACTGTTTATCATCTTTCATGCGGAAATAAAGCTTTTCCAGATCTTGTAAAGCCGCCATCAGAGTTTCTGACACAAAACGCCCGCCATGGATACCGAAATGTCCACGCTCATCCGGGAATTGGGTATAGTCAATCACGGGCTTGTTGTGATTAGTACTTTGCTGATCCACGATGGACTCCTTGCATAAAGCGTTCTATGAGTTGTTGGTCTTTTATACCTTTTGCGGATTCGACACCACCACTAACATCAACAGCATAAGCCTGTGTGGTGTGAATTGCCTCCTCGATATTGTCCGGGTTTAAGCCCCCAGCCAGGATCAAGGGAATATCTAATTGAGGAAAGGTGCTCCAGTCAAAGCTGTGTCCGGTGCCACCTTTTAAATCAGGATGCCATGCGTCTAACAGTACTGCGCTGGCCCCTGCTGTCTGATAGTGTTGAATCTCAGCGACTACATCCAGATCAGGTTTGACCTGAATCGCTTTATACCAGCGACGCCCAACTTGCCGGGCAATAGCCTGACATTGTTTAGGAATTTCATCACCATGAAACTGCAGAATATCTAAAGGCACTTGTTTTAGTACAGCGGCAATTTCATCAGCCGTTGCATTGACAAATAAACCAACCACTTGCACATAAGCGGGAATGTTTTGCAGCAAGCCTTGTGCTTGTTCAATGTTCACATGGCGCGGACTTGGAGGATAAAACACCAAGCCAATTGCATCTGCACCCGCATGTACCACACTGTTTATATCTTGAATTCGCGTGATTCCGCAAATTTTGGCACGGGTACGCATCGTTTTGAACTCTAATCCTGATTTTCAATCTTCATTTTGCTGATCTTGCTGTATGTGACTTTTAAATTGTCTGTTCCCACAAACAAAATCAGATATTAGGGCGAATCATTGTAATGCAATTTTCAGGGGTTGAGTGAAGTTCAGGCGGATTATTCTGCATTTCCGTTGTTTAAATGCCGAACAGACTTTATACTTCGCGCAAATGCAACGAGTTCTAGCTTTGAGCTTTAGGGAAGTTGGTGAAAGTCCAACACTGCCCCCGCAACGGTAACCATGAAACGTATATCAATTTAAATCTTATGATTTACACCACTGTATGAACAATATGGGAAGGTGGATATACAGCGAAGTAATCATTGATTAAAAGATGCTTGGCACATTGTAGTCCGGAGACCTGCTTGTTGTGCCCTTAACTCAATCATTCACGTGGGGTGAATGTATGGAGCAAACATGTCAAATTTATTTCAGCCTACTGCTTTAGTAGGCGCAATCGCGCTTGCGATGGGTTTCTCTACGTCTGTATCTGCACAAGACAGTTCTAATGTTGTAAATGCATCTTTAGAAACATTGGTGGTAACTGCATCACGTTCCGAAGAAAAGATTGAAAATGTTCCAGCGCGTATTTCTGTCATCAATCAAAATACGATTGAAAAGAATCCTGCTCTCAATTTATCTGACTTAATCCAACAAGACCCTTCTGTTTATGTGAAACAAAGTGGTGGTATGGGGCAAATTTCAGAAATTGGATTACGTGGAACTAAAGCCGTACATACCTTAGTACTAAAAGATGGTGCTCGCTTAAATAGCCAAAATGAGCTTGGTCCACTTTATCCTGCATTTTTAGATACTTCGGATGTTCAACAAATTGAAATTTTGAAAGGTCCAGCTTCCGTTCAATATGGAAGTGATGCAATTGGCGGTGTAGTTCAACTTATTTCAAAAAAACCTGTGAAGTCTGGTGCAGAATTAACGGGCATCTATGGTGAAAACAATACTTATAAAACCATTGCAAAAACAGATTTAGTCACAGATCAAGGCTTCTATGCTCAAGTAGGTGGACAGCGCTTAGAAAGTGATGGAACTCGCATTTTTGAAAGCCAAGATAAAAGCAAAAATGCCAGCTACGATCAAAAAGGCTACAATGCTAAAGTAGGCTATTTTCAAGAAAATCAAGTTGATGCCTCTGCTTCGATTAGTGAAAATAAAGGAACCAGTATTTTCAGTAATGATTACATTACCAACACGGCTCCTCGTAATTTTGTAAATCGTGTCATTAATGCAAAAGTTGATTACAATATTCTGCAAAATTTAATTTTAGGCGCTCATTTTGCAAATGTTCAAGATAAACAAGATGTACCTGCCTACGGTTCAAAATATGATACAGAAAACAATCAAACTGATCTAAACCTGAAGTGGAACTTTACGCCCAAGCAAAACATTTTGCTTGGTGCAACTTATAATGATGCCAATTACAAAACAAGCTCAATCAAAAACCAAGATCAGAGCGTGAATAGCACAGGTTATTATCTACAACACCAATTTAAAAATGAACAATTTGATACGCAATTTGGTGTCCGTTTAGAAGACAATGAGCGCTTTGGCAATCATACTGTTGGACAAGCTGCTGTTCGCTATCATTACCTGCCTAATGCAAGCATATATGCCAACATTGGCAGTGCATTCCGTGCTCCAACCCTAAATGAGCTATATTCTCAGTGGGGTGGTAATGAAAATTTAGAACCCGAAGAAAGCATCTCTTATGAACTCGGTTTTGATTATGCTATTACGGATAATCTAGCCACTAGTTTTTCGGTTTATCGTATCAAGGTGGATAACTTAATTGTCTATAGCGGAAGCAATCAAAATGTAGGCAAAGCCAACTTTACAGGCGGTGAAGCTGGTCTAAAATGGAAACACGACGATTTATTCCTCGCAACAGAATATGCTTATGTTGAAACTGAGAATAAAGCGACAGGGTTAGAAATTGCCTATCGTCCTAAACAGACGCTTACCTTCACTGCGGGATTAGAAAACTCTGTCTATGGACTCAGTACTTCTTTAATCGCACGTTCACATGCAAATGCCAGCAATAGCGCGAATAGCGTAAAAGTTCCTGGTTATGCCACTGTCGACTTAAATGCGTATTGGAACATTAGCCCAACGGTTAAAGTCTTTACGAACATTCAAAACATTGGCGATGTGCAATATCGTGAAGCTTATAAGGCAGCAAGCTCTTGGGATAATTCACCAGCAGATTGGTACATCAATGGCGGTCGCCTTGCCTCTGCTGGAGTCACTTTCCGTTATTAATTTAACGTAAAGACTCAAAAAAATTTAAAAACAGCGCAGTTTATGGATAATGTTTTGACCGGCATTATCCTTTTTTTATTGCGCCAACTTTTATTTCTTACAAGCAAACACGCAACTTTCACTTTTCAAATAAGGAACGACCATGGGCCACCGTTTAAGCAAAATTTATACCCGCACAGGCGACTCAGGCACAACAGGACTGGGCGATGGCTCACGTGTCGTCAAAGATGACTTGCGTATTACCGCACTCGGTGATGTGGATGAGCTAAATGCCATCATTGGGGTTTTACGTGCACAAATTGCAGCAAGCAGCATTCAGGATAAAGCGAACTGGGATAAATCTTTAAGCCTGATCCAGCACTGGCTATTTGATCTGGGCGGTGAAGTGTGTATTCCAGGTTTTAATCTGGTGCAACCGGTATCAATTGAGTTTTTAGAAAATGATATCGACCGCATGAATGAAGCGTTGCCGATGTTAAAAGACTTTATTCTGCCTGCCGGAACGCTGGTGTGCAGCTTTGCCCATCAGGCGCGTGCAGTCTGCCGTCGCGCAGAACGCAGCGTGATGTCAGTTCACTCACGCGACCAGAATATTCAGGCGACTTCCCTGCAGCTATTAAATCGCCTATCTGACTGGCTGTTTGTGGCTTCACGCACCTTGCAACGTACTGAAGGCGGTTCTGAGGTGTTATGGCAAAAAAATATCAACGAGACCATTGATCAATAAATCCACTAAAATGTATTAAATTGCACGGAAAATTCTGCGCCAACGGTATTTGCAACAAAGTGTTTCAGGTGCAGAATATTGCAATACTCCTGTCACAACTCTTCATCATTATGTTTTCATCTTCACTTTTTCAGGTTATCGCAGCATGCGCATAATCGGACATCGCGGTGCGCGTGGGGAAGCACCTGAAAATACACTAGGCGGTTTTCAATATATTCAGGATATCGGGATTCGTGCGGTTGAATTTGACGTACGCCAGCTTAAAGACAATGCCCTCATCATCATGCATGATGATAACTTTGTACGAACTACCGGTTTGCAGAAACCCCTCTACGAATGTAGCCGTCAGGATCTCAGTCAATATAACCACGCAGTGAAATGGTCAGAATGGAATAAGGTCGAAGCGACCCCCATGCTGGATCAGACCTTAACTGTGATTCACAACTTTGACCATATTGAAGTCGAAGTCAAAAGTGTAGCGAGCCAAGTCGATGCCGAAAAAATCACGCTTGAGCTTGAACAGCAGTTACAGGGTTATGAGCAGTCAGTCGTGATCACTAGCTTTGATCCTAAAATCCATCAGGCCTTGCAGCAGCAAAATTCCAGTTTAAAGCGTGGCCTTCTGATTGAAACAGATGTGAAATATCAGGCAATTGATCAAGCCTTGGAACTTGGCTGTTGTCAGATTGGCTGGATGAATGAGCTGGCCAGCAAAGATATTATTCAAGCCACACAAGCTGCCAAACTCACCATCAGCGTCTGGACCGTAAATGATGTTAATCGTGCCAAAGAATTACGCGACTGGGGTATTCAGGGTCTCATTACCGATTATCCGAAGTTAATGATGCAACATCTTTAACTAACCCAAAATACAAGATTCTATATATAGGTTATTTTTCCTTAAGCCTTGAAAAATCATTTAAAGAAGAATACCTGTCTGTAATCTTGTTTAACCTTAGGTTATGGATTTGCTTACAAATTTATTTCCCTGCAATCTAGTAGAAAAAATGAACATTCATTTGACCCATTTTAAGAAAATAAATTTGATTAAAAGCTTTAAAAATCTCAGTGATTTACTCGGAAATCAGAGCCTGTCTAGCCTGCGAAAATGGTAGTTTTCATCCTACTTATTCTGTTACCGATAAGTACAATACAACCGTACAATAATGCTAGTGATGCCCTAGGGGGCGTGCTAATATGAATGACTTAACCGCTGTTAAAATAAACAATAGCGGCCTCTGCTTTTTGTTATGCCTTCCCAGGTTCCAGGAGTGCTGTTGGAGATGAATGCTCCCCTACCTCAAGCCCCAATTAACTGGGTCGCTGTGTTTGCTCTGGTAGTTTTACCCATTGTAGCTGTTATCGCGATTCCGTTATATGCGTATCACCATGATTTTAGCCTTGCTGCTTGGATCAGTATGTTTGTTTTGCTCGGCGTTAGCAGCCTGGGGATTACAGCGGGCTATCATCGTCTTTGGGCACATCGTGCTTATGAAGCGACTTTACCTTTAAAAATCATTTTAATGATCATGGGTACCTTTGCGGTGCAGAACAGTATTCTGTACTGGGGTTCAGGTCACCGTACCCATCATCGTCATGTCGATGACGTGGAAAAAGACCCATATTCAATTAATAACGGCTTCTGGTATGCGCACCTGGGCTGGATGCTGCGTGACTATCCTGCTGCAGAACCAAACTACAAAAATGCACCAGACCTGCAAAACGACAAAGTCGTTATGTTCCAGCACAAATACTATGTACCTTTAGTGATTGCAGTACATGCTGCAATCTTGTTGCCAATCGGCTGGGCTGTAGGCGATGTCTGGGGTGTATTGTTATTGGGTGGTCTGGTTCGTTTAATCCTCAGCCATCACGTGACCTTCTTCATTAACTCATTGTGCCATATGTGGGGTTCACGTCCTTATACGGATGAAAATACTGCACGTGATAACTTCTGGTTAGCGATTGCAACTTGGGGTGAGGGTTATCATAACTATCATCACATTTTCCAATACGATTACCGTAATGGCGTGAAATGGTGGCAATATGACCCAACCAAATGGTTAATCTGGACTTGTTCTAAACTGTGCCTTGCGAAAAATTTACGCCGTATTCCAAGCTTTAATATCAAAAAAGCTGAACTGGCAATGAAGTTTAAATATGCCGAGCAGGATCTGGCGGTATATGGTCATAATGTCAATGAAGACATTATCAATGTAAAAAGTAAGATTGCTCAAGAATATGAAGCCTTTACTCAAACATTGAATGACTGGGCCAAACTGAAAGAACAGGAAATTCAGGTGAAAAAGGCTGCTGTGGCAGAAAAGATTCACCAGATGGATGACAAACTTAAAGTTGAATTCCAGCTGGTTGAACAGCGTCTTTCTCATCATCGTGAAACACTGAATCTGTTAGTACGTAATTTGAAAAAAGCGCCTGTCTCTCAATAAGATTTGAATTCTTAAAAAAGCTCCTGAAATCAGGGGCTTTTTTTATTTCTACTCGTCTTACTTATACTTTCCTTTTACAACAGTTTTAAACAAAGATCTTTGTTATATTGCTTCTATTGCCTAAGTATTTTAACTGCCATGTATTTTAATTCCCGATATCAAACTCTCCCTCCTCGCCTTTATCATCATCAGCCCCCACTGCCTTTAAAAGGTGCTAAAGCGGGACATTTTAATGCTGCACTTGCTGAGCAACTGCAATGGGCTGAGGAAGATAAAGCACAATGGGTCGAAATCTGTAGTGGTCAAAAAACCTTTGCCGAGTTTGAACCTTTGGCCATGGTTTATGCTGGCCATCAGTTTGGACAATGGGCAGGACAACTGGGTGATGGACGTGGTTTATTAATCGCCCAGATTCTAGATAAAGATAACCAGACCATTGACCTGCATTTGAAAGGTGCTGGTGCAACGCCGTATTCGCGTATGGGAGATGGTCGTGCAGTCTTACGCTCGGTAATTCGGGAATATCTGGCCGGACATGCCTTAAATGCGCTAGGTGTAGAATCCAGTAATGCTGTCGGCTTTACCTCTTCCGCTCAAGGTGTACAGCGTGAAAAACTGGAACCGGGCGCGATGCTATTACGGACGTCTGACTGTCATATCCGGTTTGGACATTTTGAATGGATCAATCAGTATCAGCCAGACTTGCTGCCTGTATTCACACAAAAATGCATGGAATGGCATTATCCGCAATGTCTGCAAGCAGAACAGCCTATTCTGGCATTTGCTACCCAAGTGATTCAGCGCACGGCAGTGATGATTGCCAAATGGCAACTGGTCGGATTTGCGCATGGTGTCATGAACACCGATAACCTGAATATTACCGGTTCCACGCTAGACTTTGGCCCGTATGGGTTTATGGAGCGATTCCGTCCCAACTGGATTAATAACCACTCGGATTATCAGGGTCGCTATACTTATCAGCAGCAACCAAGCATCGGCCACTGGAACTTGTGGATGTGGCTGAATAACCTGATTCCATTATGTCCTGAAAACTATGATGAAGAACAATGGAAACAGGATCTGGCCCAATGTCTGGAACATTATGAACCGACTTTCCTGGAACATTATAAGCATGGCCTAAACCAGAAAATGGGCTTACCGAGTTTTCACAAAGACAGTTTTGACTGCGCTATGGCTTTTCTCAGAATCTTGCAAAGCGAGCAACTCGACTATACGCAAAGCTTTATTCGCCTGCAAAATCATAAATATGAAGCAATCAAGGATGATTGTTTGGATCGCCGTCAGTTTGAAGCATTCCTGACTCAATATGAAGCGATCCGCGAACATCAGGATATTGAAGAATTAGATGCCGCCATGCAACTCGTCAATCCACACTATATCCTGCGCAATCACATGGCACAGAAAGCAATTGAACTGGCTGAGCGGGATGACTTTTCCGAAGTCGATCGCCTGTTTAAATTATTGAGTCAGCCCTATTTAAAACAGCCAGATCTGGAACACCCTGAAGATTTAGGGCCATTGCCGAGTGATGTGCCTGAAGTCATGGTGAGTTGTTCATCTTAATTTATTCACAAGACGACCAAAAACTGTGGATAATTTAAGCATTATCCACAGTTTTATTTTGATTTATTCGTAACTTATGACCTTACATCAAATCTCAGCAAAGATAGCGATAAGTTTACCTGAAGTCACTGTGACTCAGCCTTTCGGTGAAGGTTGTGATGTATTCAAGGTGCTAGATAAAGTCTTTATGCTTCAGTTCTATCTTCAAGGCAAAGCTGTCATTAATTTAAAAGTAGTGCCTGATCATGGTGCTATGCTGAGAGATATTTATTCTTATATCCATGCGGGCTGGCATATGAATAAACGGCACTGGATCTCGGTGTATGAAGATAATCAACTGGATGAATCTCTGGTTGAGGACCTAGTACAGAATTCTTATGAATTAGTAATATCGAAATTAAAGAAAGCAGAAAAAGTACGAATTGAATTATTACGAACATTAGAAAAATAAGTGCAGATACCACCGATGACTAAGATCAAACCAATAACATTAAAGACAAAGCGTTTAATTCTTCGCTCCTACCACTGTGGTGATGAAATCAATTTATTTCAAAACTATTTTAGCGATCTAGCAGCATCAAAATATTTGCAAAGACACCCACATCAGAGCCAAACTCAAACTCGACAAACTTTAGAAAACTGGGCAAGGTAAAAGTGGGAAAACTCAGACCCTGAGTTTATGTGGATTATTGTAGATCATTTAACTCAGCAACCTATGGGTATTTTGATCTTTATACAAAGGCATGATATTGGAGAAATTCTCTTCGGGCTTGGAACTCCTTATCAAGGACAAGGTTTGATGTGTAAAGCGATGACTTCGGTAATCCAATTTCTAAAACAAAGCCAAAAACTGACGAAAGTTGAAACCTTTTGTGCTACTGAACATTTAGCGTCAAGACAAGTATTAGAAAAAACAGGTTTTCAGCAAGTCCAATTACTTACTGTTTATACAAAATTTCCAGTTTTAGGTGATAAGGCTCATGACTGTATTCAGTATATTCTGCCACTAAGATCAAAATAAACCTTAACTCATCTAAAAGCTTTAGATATTGCGATAATATGAAAAAAGCCCAATCATTTCTGGTCGGGCTTCTTCTGATTGGAGATTTTAGGCTTAAGCATTCCTTTTATTCAGAAACTTAAACACGCCAAACAACACCGCAATCCACACCGGCAACATCAACACTGACAACATAAAGCCTTGCGTCCACATGATGTATAAAATCATCAGCATAAAAGCTAAAACAAAATAGTTACTAAACGGCGCAAAGATCGCTGGGAATCTGGTTTGAATCCCCTTTCGTTTGATGGTTTGTCTAAATTTCAAATGAATCAAACTGATCATCATCCAGTTCAATACCGCAGCTGCTACTACAATATAAATCAGGTAACTCAAAGCTTTTTCAGGCACAAAGTAATTCAGGATCACACAGCCAAAGATCAAAAATGCTGAGAACAATACCGCAGCCACAGGCACACCATGTTTATTTACGCTCTTAAATAATTGTGATGCATTCCCTTGTTGAGCCAGCCCCATCAACATACGGCTATTGGCATACATGCCACTATTACAGACTGAAAGTGAAGCAGTTAAAATAATGAAATTCAGTAAATGTGCAGCCCATTCAATCCCCATCTGGCTGAAAATCATTACAAATGGACTATGATCTAAATCGCCTAAATTCAGCTGATTCCATGGTACAAGTGAAAGTAATACGGCAAGCGAGCAGATATAAAATAAAAATACCCGAATCACAGTTTGATTCACGGCACGTGGAATGTTCTTGTCAGGATTTTCGGTTTCTGCCGCTGCCATACTAATCAGCTCAATACCACCAAAAGCAAACATCATAAAGGCGAGCATATAAAACAGCCCATCAAAGCCATTCGGAAAAAATCCACCATGAATCCATAAATTGCTGATCGAAGCGGTTGAAGTTGCATCGGCAGTGAGGAGTAAATATATGCCAAAGATAATCATTGCAATGATAGCAAAGACTTTAATCATCGATAGCCAGAATTCGGACTCACCATAAATTTTGACATTGGCCAGATTGGCAAGGGTTACCGCCAAAAAGAAAATGAGTACAGATACCCAGGCTGGAATATGTGGCCACCAGTAATTGATATATTTGCCAATGGCGGTCAGCTCTGTCATTGCGACCAGAATATATAAAATCCAGTAATTCCAGCCGGTTAAAAAGCCTGGAAATTTACCCCAGTATTTAAATGCAAAATAACTGAATGAACCAGTCACAGGCTCATGCACAATCATCTCGCCTAACTGGCGCATAATCAGGAATGCAATCAAACCACCAATCAAATAGCCCAGAATAATGGAAGGTCCTGCGGACTGAATAATCTGTGCGGACCCCAAGAATAATCCGGTTCCAATGGCCCCGCCCATAGCGATCAGCTGGATATGACGGTTCTTTAAACGGCGCTGTAGTTGCGGTGTTTCACTCTCCAAGACACGTTCTCATGATGAATAAAAAACCGAATTGTAGCGGGTATCCAACTGATCAACTAATACATAAATTTAAGTTATTAATTATTAAACTTTTATTTTTTGTATCTACTCAGATAAAAAGAAATATAGATAATTGATTTCATAATAGATGCTAGTTAAAAGCTATTTTTATTTTAAAACTCTATAACTTCTAAATAAAAATAGCTCTTTTTTGCTGAATTATTGCGTCGCATTAAACGCCTCATGGTAAACCACTTCGCCATGTGGAATAGATCCATTAAATGCAATGACTTGAAAATATGCTGGTGGAACATCCTTGAGGTAAAGTTCTGGAAAAGCCTTAAACCCGAAACGACCATAATATTGAGGATCACCGAGCACTACACATCCTTGAGCCCCTAACTGTTGCAGGCGATCTAAAGCTGCTTGCATAAGTAAAGTGCCGATTCCCTGTCCTTGTCTTGCAGGTAATACCGAAATTGGGCCAAGACCGTACCAGCCAGTTTCACCTGAAGAGATAGTGACAGGTGAAATAGCCACATGGCCTACCAGCTGGTTATGTTCAAGTGCAACTAGAGAAATCGTTAACTGCCCATGCTTACGCAAACTATTTACAATAAATTGTTCAGTATGACTTGAATAGTCAGCATTTTGAAAGGCCGCTCGGGTCAAGTCAGTAATGGCTGGAATATCTTCAAACTGTTCATCCCGAATGATAATTTTCATTATTTTGGCTCTCTTATATTGATCATTTTCAGAAATAAAAAAAGCGAACAAACCAAGAAGTCTATCCGCTTTTCTTTAACGAATTCGAATATCAGTCTTCAGGATATTCAAAACGATACCCTACACCATAAACGGCCTGAATCCACTCATGACGGTTTCCGGTTTCTGCAGCATCTGAGATTTTACGGCGCAAATTTTTGATATGACTATCAATCACACGGTCTGCCACATCAAAACTGTCCGGATTGATATGATCCAGTAATTGTGCACGTGAATACACTTGCCCCACATGCTCTAGGAACAGTTCCAGCAGACGGAATTCAGTCGGTGTCAAGTTTAAGGCTTTTTGCTGATACCAGATGCGCTGTTGTGATTTATCCATACGGAACAGATCATTGCTTTCCGGCTCAGCTTTACGGTCTAAACGGCGTAATACAGCCTGTACACGGGCAACCAGTTCTTTTGGACTAAATGGCTTACAGATATAGTCATCCGCGCCCATATTCAGGCCAAGCACACGGTCAATTTCTTCAGTACGCGCAGTCACCATAATGATCGGCAAGTCTGACTGTTCACGTACTTTAAGGCAAATGGTCAGACCATCCATACGCGGCACCATCAAGTCCAGGATCATCAGGCTCGGTTTACGCTGGGTAAAACTATTATATGCTTCTTGCCCATCATGAAACACGCTGACTTCAAAACCAGCAGCCTCTAGATAATCTCGCACCAACAGGGCAAGTTCGACTTCGTCTTCAACCAGCATGATATGTTTCATGAATATATTTTCCTTTATGGTTTCATTTGTTTAGGAAAGCTTAGTTTGCATCGTAAACCACCTAATGGTGAATGTGCAAAGCTTAAGCTACCACCCATAGCCTGAGTAATTTTACAAGATAAGGCCAGACCTAAGCCTGTCCCACCGGTGGCACGAGTACGCGAATCATCGACACGATAGAAACGTTCACCAATGCGAGTCAGCTGCTCATCAGTCAGACCGAATGGACTGTCATCGACATATAAGGTCCATTCTTTCTCATTCTGTTCGGTATGAATATGTACCTGGCCACCGGCTTCTGTATAACGAATACTGTTGCTGAGCAGGTTGGCTACGATCTGCTTGAAACGGTCCAGATCCAGATCAACTTCAGCACCGTCACCTTCAACAGTCACTTTCAGGTCAGCCTGTTCAAATTTAGGCTGAAAGTTCATTAATTCCTGCTGCACCACATCCCACGGATTAACAGTTGCATAATAAAACTGTAATTGCTGGGCATCCGCTTGTGCTAGAGCTGCCAGATCCTGGGTCAGTTTTTTCAGGCTGGTTACCTGTGCCAACATCGATGCAAAATGCTCTGGTGTCGGTTTACGGATTCCATCCTGCATCGCTTCAATTTGTGCCTGCAAGACTGCCAGCGGAGTTTTCAGTTCATGTGAAGTATCTGCTACCCACTGACGGCGTGAAGTTTCATGCTGATCCAGAATCACTGCCAGTTGATTCAGTTCATTAGACAGATCACCCAGCTCATCATTACGTTTCACTTTTACCTGATGCTGATAATTACCACGAGTCAATTCACGTGTTCCGTTCAACAAACGCTGAATCGGTTTTTTAAAATAAGTTGCCAGCAATAATGCAGCAATCAGACTGGCTAGAATACTTAAACCATAAACTAAAAATAGGTAACGTTTCTGATTACTAAAGAAATTAATACTTAAAGCATCATCTTGGTCTAAAACCGGTTTCAAACCCAAATAACCGACCACCTGATTTTCAACCATGATCGGACGATAGGAAATCTGCTCATCTGATGCTTCGCCTACTACAAAACGACGTTTGGCGTCATAGAGTGACAGGCGTGAACTCAGACCCAGACGGTCTGGCATCTGGATGAACTGCTTCTTGCCAGTAGGCTGCTGAACTGGCTGTTGACCGCCATTATTGTCTTTACGGTCAGTTCTAAACAGGTTCTGATTGGAGCTAAGTGGAAATCTTAAACCTTCAAAAGGCTGGAATTGTGATGGCAAGTTAGACGCCAGAATACGCAATTCTTCTTCATTGACTGAGCGCGGTGTTAGATTTGGTTCAACCATACTTGAAGGGGCTACAGTGGCTAAGGTCTGCTCCTGAAAATAACGCTGCTGCAAGGCAATATCATATTGACGGCGCAACCACCAGCGCGATAAACGGTCATAATCATCCGGTGCAGCTTCACCTTCAATTTGCAGAATCTGCGCCTGAATAGCGTTACCCCAGTCTTCATATACCGTATAGACATCAGCCAGATTCTCGATCACATGATCCAGCTTCTGCATTTCTACATCCGCCACATAGCGGGTAAAGTTGCGCTGCATATTCAGATGCAATACGCCCAGACTCACCGTGGTAATTACCAGGGTGGTCAATAAAACAGTCAAAAACAGACGTAATGCAATCGGAATACGGCGAACCTTCAAAGTAAAAATCTCAGTTTTTCTTCTCTATATTCATTATTGTAGCGAACACAGACTTAAAAAACTCTCCATTGTTTCTTCATCTTTATTATTTAATCTTTACTCATCAAAAAGAATCAGCTCTTGAATGGGGTAAAAACATGAAAGCAATGACAAAAATCGCCTTAATCAGTGCCAGTGTTTTATCGATGGGTGCATTGACTGCCTGTCAATCTACGAGCAACGTGAATGAGCAGAAAGATCATTCTCGCATGATGAAACATCATGAAGGTCAAAAACAGCATCGTCTCACTCCAGAGCAACGCGAGCAGTTCAAAGCCGCTCGTGCATAACGCATGCAATTGCATAAACAGATTCAACAGGCCTGTGACGGCAAAGCTGCAGGCAGTGCAGTCCAAATCAAGGCGGGTGATAAAACCATTGATGGTCATTGCAAGATTTCTTTCAGACCTGACCATAAAGGCATGAAAGCTCAACGTGGTGAATTCCGTGGCATGCACGGTGAACATCGTCCGATGCGTGATGAATTCCGAGGTGGTATGAACCGTGGAGAAGCATTAACGGATAGTCAACGTGCAGAAATGGTTAAACAGTATGATCAGCGTTTATCAGAACGTCAGGCTCTACAAACTGCGTTTGCCAACGCTTGTAAAGGTCAAACCCACGGCAAGGCAGTTCAAGTGAAAGCGGGTACTCAAACCATTGATGGTCAATGTATCGTGCACTTCCAGCCGAATGCACCCATTAAGATGACTAAAGCTGCATCTTGATCTTCTTCTAGATTTCTTATTCCTTCAAATTCAGGCACCTTCGGGTGCTTTTTTTATGGCTGACTCCTCAGTCCTCTTTTGACCATTCATGTTCTGCTAATTTCTACAAAAGTCTTTGCAGTCAATATGTTTACTGTTCTGTGCAGATTAATCTTTGACTTTATAGTCACCAAGAAAGCCGCCTGAAAGCTTGTATGGCCGGGCAAGATGTTGCACGATTAGATTCATAGCAATACGTGTCACTGAAGGCACGTTTCAATTAATTTAGGATGATAACGCTGGTCTAAACCAGTATTGAGGAAACCGATATGCCACAATACAAAGCGCCCTTACGTGACATGCAATTCGTTCTACACGAATTATTAAATGCTGAAGAACATTACGCAAAACTTCCTGCGTTTCAAGAAAACGTAAGCCGTGAGTTGGTTGATCAGTACCTAGAAGCTGCAGCTGACTTCTGTGAAAATGAATTATCTCCTCTAAATCAAGTGGGCGACCGTGAAGGTTGTACCTGGAATGACGGCGTTGTAACAACACCGACTGGCTTTAAAGAAGCGTACCAAAAATACATTGAGCTAGGCTTTCCTTCTCTTTCTGCTGAAGAGCAATACGGCGGTCAAGGCTTACCAAATTCTTTAGGTATCACTATTTCTGAAATGGTGGGTACTGCGAACTGGGCTTGGGGCATGTACCCTGGTCTGTCTCATGGTGCAGTTCGTACTTTAGAACACCACGGTTCTCAAGAACAAAAAGACGCTTATCTGCCTAAACTGGTTTCAGGTGAATGGACAGGTACCATGTGTCTAACTGAATCTCATGCAGGTTCTGACCTCGGCATCATCCGTACTAAAGCTGAGCCACAAGCTGATGGTAGCTATGCAATCTCTGGCGAGAAAATCTTTATCTCTGCTGGTGAACATGACATGGCAGAGAACATCATCCACATCGTACTTGCTCGTCTGCCTGGCGCGCCTAAAGGTACTAAAGGTATTTCTCTGTTCATCGTACCAAAATTCAACCTGAATGCTGACGGTTCAATCGGCGAGCGTAATGGCGTACGTTGTGGTTCAATCGAACACAAAATGGGGATCCATGGTAACGCAACTTGTGTCATCAACTTCGATAACGCAAAAGGCTTCCTGATTGGTCCTGAAAACCGTGGTCTGAACTGTATGTTCACGTTCATGAACACTGCACGTATCGGTACTGCTATACAAGGTCTGTCTGCATCTGAAGCCGCGTTCCAAGGCGCTTTAACTTATGCTAAAGACCGTCTGGCAATGCGTTCTCTTTCTGGTCCTAAAGCACCTGAAAAAGAAGCTGATCCAATTATTGTTCACCCAGCTGTACGTAACATGCTTTTAACTCAAAAAGCATTTGCTGAAGGTGGTCGTGCACTAGTTTACCTGTTAGCTCAATATGCTGATGTGGTTGAACAAGGTACTTCTGAAGAAGAACGCAAGTTCGCTGACAATATCCTGTCGCTATTAACTCCAATCGCAAAAGCATTCCTGACTGAAACTGGTTCAGAAGCTGCGAAACATGGTGTTCAAGTCTTCGGTGGTCACGGCTTTATCTCTGAGCACGGCATGGAACAAATCGTACGTGATACACGTATTGCCTGCCTGTACGAAGGTACAACTGAAATTCAAGCACTGGATTTGTTAGGCCGTAAAGTACTGGGTACTCAAGGTGCGATGTTGAAAGACTTCACCAAGATCATCCACAAATTTGCGGAAGCGAACAAAGACAATTCTGCAATGAAAGAATTTGTTGAACCGCTTGCGGCATTGAACAAAGAATGGGGCGACCTGACCATGCAGATTGGTATGCGTGCGATGCAAAATCCTGAAGAAGTGGGTGCAGCTGCAGTAGATTACCTGTACTTCTCTGGTTATGTAACACTGGCTTACCTGTGGGCTCGTATGGCACTGGTTGCTCAAGAGACTCTTGCTGCAGGTACCACTGATGCAGACTTCTACAATGCCAAATTGACGACTGCACGCTTCTACTTCAAGAAAATCCTGCCACGTGTTCGTTCTCACGTTGACGTGATTGCAACTGGTGTAGAACCGCTTATGTCTTTAGATGCTGAACATTTCGCATTCTAAGCTAATGCAGTTTTAAATGCATAATAAGAAAAAGGACGGTCATCTTCAGGCAGTCCTTTTTCTTTATAAAGAGTTACAGAATTAACCTTTAGTCGTCTAACATTCAGATTTTTAATGCTTTAGACTGAGCCAAAACAATCCAATTAAACAATAAAACAGGTGACATACTATGCCAATTTATAACGCGCCACTTGCTGACATGAAATTCATCCTGAATGATGTTTTCAATGCAGAACAGTTCTGGCAAGCGAATGAAAATCTTGCCCACTTGGATACTGCCACAGCAGAAGCCATTCTTGAAGAAATGGCGAAGTTTGCGCAAAACGTCATGCTTCCTCTGAACCGTACCGGTGATGAAGAAGGCGCAAAATATGAAAATGGCAATGTCACCACACCTGCTGGCTTTAAAGAAGCATTCAAACAATATGCTGAAGGTGGCTGGATCGGTCTGGGTGCCGATGCAGAATGGGGCGGCCAGGAAATGCCGAAAATGCTCACCGTACTTTCTGATGAAATGCTGTTTGCAACCAACCCATCTTTCATGCTCTACCCGCTTCTATCTGTAGGTGCAGGTATGGCTTTAAACAGCTATGCTTCTCAAGAGCAAAAAGAAACCTATCTTCCTAAAATCTATTCTGGTGAATGGTCAGGCACCATGTGCTTAACTGAGCCACATGCCGGTACTGATCTGGGTATTATCAAAACCAAAGCTGAACGTAATGAAGATGGTACGTATAGCATTACCGGTACCAAAATCTTTATCACTGGTGGTGACCATGATCTTGCTGAAAACATCATTCACCTGGTACTGGCAAAAACACCTGATGCACCTGCCGGCTCTCGTGGTATTTCCCTGTTCATCGTACCGAAGTTCCTGGTCAATGAAGATGGTTCAATTGGCGAACGTAACCCGGTTGGCCCAGGTTCAATCGAACACAAAATGGGGATCAAGGCATCTGCAACTTGCGTAATGAACTTTGACGGTGCCAAAGGTTATCTAGTTGGTAAAGAAAACGAAGGTCTGGCAGCCATGTTCGTGATGATGAACTACGAACGTCTGTCTATGGGCATCCAGGGCCTAGGTGCTTCAGAATTTGCTTATCAAAATGCTGCACAGTATGCGACAGATCGTTTACAGGGTCGTAGTGCTCTTGGTGCCCAATCACCGGCTAAACCGGCAGACAGCATTTTAGTACATGGTGATGTACGTCGTATGTTGTTGAATGTTCGTGCGAATAACGAAGCATCTCGTGCTTTTGCGGTGTATGTCGGTCAGCAACTGGATATCACCAAGTTCTCGACTGATCCTGAAGCCGTGAAAAAAGCTAATGACCGTGTTGCGCTGTTGACACCAATTGCAAAAGCTTACCTGACGGATACTGCATTCCAGGCAACCCTAGATGCACAAATGGTCTTTGGTGGACATGGCTATATCCGTGAATGGGGTATGGAACAATGTATCCGTGACCTGCGTATCTCACAGATCTACGAAGGAACCAACGGCGTTCAGTCTCAAGATTTAATCGGCCGTAAAACCATTAAATGTGGCGGTGCATACATCGGCGAATACATCGAAGAAATTCGCGACTTTGCGAACCAGTTGGATGCAGACCTGAACTTCATTAAAGATGCAACTTTAGATGCAGCTACTGAAGTAGAATCATTGACTCAGTTCGTGCTTGAAGCTGCTGGCGAAAATGCAGAATTCCCGAATGCTGCAGCAGTCGATTACCTACATGCAGTAGGCCTATTGAGCTTCTCTTATATGTTTGCGCGCATTGCCAATGCTGCAAAAGACAAAGATGGCGAGTTCTACCAAAACAAACTTGCGCTTGCGCGTTACTTCACGCAACGCATCTTGCCTGAACTAGCACTGCGTATCACTAAAGTGAAAGCTGGTTGCGAAGTAGTGATGAATTTCTCTGAAGATTACTTTACGACTCAAGCTTAATCTTGACGTAAATCCATATAAAAAGCCCTGCATCTGCAGGGCTTTTTATACATTATACTTTTTCAATCAAAATCGTATCTGGTTGCGTCGTTATTTTAGGATTGAAATGCTTATTTACTATTTTAATTCCCCCTTGCGACTCTAGAGATTCACACAGTTCAAGTACCTTCTGCATCTCTTCAGCCTTGATCCCCGTGCCCAAGATTAATTTTTTTCCTGCTTCTAATTGACTAATTTTTGTTTGAATTTTGTCCAACATTTTTTTCTCCTATTTATTCAATGTAGTTCTCATACAATATAACAAGTTAGTGCAAAAAAAGTGCAAAAGTTCGAATAATTTCACTTTTATTTTATTTTTCTCTTTTTGTGCATGATCTTTGCTAGTTCTTTCCTGTTCACATGTTAGTTCACATGAAAAATCAGGAGGAGAACATGAGTAAATCTGAGTCCAAAGTAAAAAGAATAGAAACTCTCCTTGACCGTTTTGGCAACCTTGCCGTTGAAAGTTTCCATTATCTTGCGCTGTTTATTATTGGCTGTATGGTGATCTGGTCCGCAGGTCATACCGTATTTGACATCTTGGCCGTCAAACAGTTTGCCACCATTGACGATATTCTTTTGCTGTTTATCTATCTGGAACTTGGTGCCATGGTCGGCATCTATTTCAAGACCAATCATATGCCGGTCCGGTTCCTGATTTATATTGCGATTACTGCCCTGACCCGTTTACTGATTTCCGATATTCAACATACGCACAAAGCCAGCATGGATCAGGTCATTATTACCGGTTCGATTCTGATTCTGGCTTTTGCCATCCTAGTGGTTCGTTATGCATCCTGGACCTATCCATCCGTCATTCGCGACAAGCATAGCGAAAAGCCATTGCCAGAAGGTAAAACTCCACGACCTGAGGATGATGAGTTGGCATAGTCATAGAAAAGTCCCCCTTTGCAAAAGGGGAATATAGGGGGATTAATTAATCACCTCTCCTAACAAGAGAGGGAATTTCTTTTAACGGTTATTCATCAACACATAACGTCCATTCTCATAAATCCAGTAACTTCCGCGTGGTGGTGCCGGTAATCCCAAACGCTGCCAGTCACTAATCACTGTATATCTCGAACTTTCAATGTGGGCTACATTCGGATCACCATTGACCCAGCTATAGCTATTGGAATTCTGGTAAATCGTGGTTGGTGCCTGATACTGGATATTGAACCCACTTTGGCTCTGGGCAGGAGGATAATATCCACCATGGGATGGACGTTGCGGATAATAAGGCCGCTGCGAATGAGGCGGTTGTGGTGCATAATGAGGGCGCGATGGAGGACGATGATGGGGTTTAGAACGATCAACACCGGTATAGCCTACCCAGTCATTATCCGCCCAAGCGGGCACTGCAATACCGAACAGAAATGAAGCCAGCAATGCACCTGAAGCTAATGTTTTCATAAGTGCGTCCTCCAAAGATTTCTGCCCATATTTTAACCAAAACCCATGCAGAAAATATGGATAAATCTCCTGCTGCTGCAAAGTTTTGTAATTGATTCCATGACTTTAACAGGCTTGCGTGATGAACGCTGAAGTGCGTATGCTAATATCACTTTTTTAATGCTTTGAGTTGCATACTGTGTCTGATTTAAATTTCGATCGTTTATATGAATATTTTTGCAAGGTACCCAGTGTTCAAAAAGGACTGATTGATAGCTATGGCTCGGATGGGAAACAGGCCTGGTGGTTTAAATTTCAGATTAATGTTGATCATCCTTTAGCATGGCAAACTGTACAGGAACTGGGTCATGTTCTGAACTATATTTCTAAAAATGAGCGCCTGCCGACTCAGTTTCTTCCAGTTTCTCCACCGCCTTATATGAATGGTGTCGCTAAAGATTTCCTGTCTTGGGTCATTCAGTGTAATCATGCCGACTTCCCACCAGATGTAGTGTGCGACTGGCTAGAAGCACGTTTGCCAAATCCGGTGGATGATGAAGCACAATGGAAAATTAAGACTGATATTTCTGAACTGGATGAGCTGACAGATAAAGAACTGGATCAACTAGTTCCGCCGAATCCAGAATCGAAAAGCTAATACTAGAAATCTCCCTAAATCCCTCTTTGATAAAGAGGGACTTTCCTCCCTTTTTTAAGGGGAGGTTAGGAGGGATTTAAAATCAAAACGTCGACCAACCACTCCATTCCATAAAACGATAGAGCCAGTATTTCCAGAATGACTCTTCAGCATATTGAGCATAGTCCACGCTCATGGAACGGCCATTCAAATTAGACCAGGCCGTATTGAAATACTGCTGCGCATCGCTAAAGACTTTCGCCTGAGGCTGACCCACCACACGCAGATTGGTTTCCAGATTATAATTTTTCAAGTTACGTGCCGTGAAATTGGCAGAACCTAAAATCATTTCAGCTTGCTGGGCACCGTATTTCATCAGAATTTTGTTGTGACATTGCTCGCCTTGAGTATTACACCAGCGTACCGGAATACCAGCTTTATGCAGTTCTGAAGCCACCTGCCGGTTAGGAATGCCATTTTTTTCACGACCAAATGCATCTTTATTTGGATCAAGTAAAACCCGAAGTTTTACACCGCGCTCATGCGCTGCAATCAACCCTTTAACAATCTTACGTTCTGACAGATAGAACATGGCCAGATCAATCTGCTCATCTGCTTTCGCCGTTTCAAGCAGCTTTAGAACTCCCTCATAAATGGCTTTTTCAGTCAACACCTGAACTTGAGGCTGGGTTTTTTCCGCTTCAAACTCACCTGCAATCACAGCCGGCATATTGGCTTGAGACATGATCCCGACCGCCTGTTCTGTCGCAAGAATATCAATCGCTGTTCTGCCCCAAACCAGTAGACCGATATTGGAATGCCGTGAACTGCCATCATGTGGGTTCATTGAAGTGACCAGTGCTTTCCAGCCCTGATCTGTATCGACGACCAGTGTTTTACGATGATTGGCTTTGAAATTAAACAAGTCAAAATAACTGCGTAAGGTCACTTTTTCTGGACCAAATGGATTCGGCAACCAGCCTTTTTCCGGATTATTGCCAATCCCCTGACAGCACAGATACCAGAAACCTGACCAGCTTGGATTAGAAGCACGCAGCGGTGTCAGATTGGTTTCGATTACATCTACTCCCGCCTGACGCAGTTCACGATAATGCTGCGCTGTAATTCCACCATAGACAGAATTAATCGGATCGGTAATAAATTTAATTTCGACTTCAGGCTGCATCAATCGCTTGTTGAGTAAGGCATCTGTGAGCTGTTTGCTGAGTGCCTGATGTTGCTGCTTAGAGACACCAGTTTGCTGATTAAACAGGAACATATCCAGCACGATCAGGGATTTTGCCTCTTCAATCATCTTCAGCATTTCATTAAAAATCTGATGATCCAGTTGTTGCTTGCCCTGTGCATCCAGATAAGTCTGATCGACCAGAAATTTCACCTGTGCGTGGCGCAGCTTACCCGTGTAATTCAGCCCTTCAGGTAACGGTTTATAAGTATGATAAATTGCTGAAGCCAGATAACTGGCCATCAGCACACCAATGATCAAAGCCGCATAACGGCGGTTTGACCAGTTCAGTTTATTGTGAATTCGTTGAAAGATACGCATAAGAAAAAACCTAACCCAATATGCTCAGGCTAGGTTTAATCTGATGATTTTTCAAGTCTATTTCAGTGACAGGACTTGGATTCGGTCAGTTATTTCATCTGAATCCTAGAAATCATATTGTACACCGACTGTGAAATTACGTCCGACTTGCGGAATATTCGACAGGAATGAACTATGTGAATAGACCTGATCATCGAGCAGATTATTGGCTTTAAAATAAACCCGATAGGCATTTTTATCGGCAATAGTATTGGCATAGCTTAGGCCGACATTGACCATGTTATAGCCTTGGGTTTCATCTTCATAACTGGCCGTTTTGTCCTGATTGAAGACATGATAATACTCTGCCATTCCTGACCAGCCATCGGCAAAGTCTGCTTCAACCTTGGTCCCTAAACGGCCTGCTGGAATACGGGGTGCATTTTCACCCTCAATTTTACCCCGTACATAATCACCGAACACACCTAACTTGTATGTGTCATTTAATGCATAAGTAGCTTCTGCTTCAGCCCCATAGAAACGGGCCTTATCTTGGGTATATTCTACCCCACGCAAATTTCCATTTCTGGCGGTTGTCGCACCGTAGATATAGTCATCAAACCAGTTATGGTAAATATGCACATGATAATCCAGCTTATCACCTTCATATTCGAAACCTAGTTCCAGGTTATTCGAGCTTTCTTTTTCCAGATCAGGATTACCGACTTCATAGGTATTGGTGGCAAAATGCAGGCCATTGGCATACAACTCTTGCGCCAGTGGTAAACGTTGCTGATGTGAACCTACAATGGATAACTTATAGTTCGGGGCAAATTCCCAATTCGCCGCTGCTGAAGCAGAGATGCCTGTGCCTGAATAATTTTTCTGTTCAGATTCAACTTGTACTTTTTGATGATCGACACGTGCACCCAGTTCGACATGCACATCACCGAGTTGTTTATGCTCTAAGGCAAACAGACTGTATTTTTCAGTTTTGGTATCTGGCATGACCACATTTGAACCATGAATATGATGTTCTTCATCATCCTCGTCACCATCTTCATGATGATCATGTTCTGTAGCAGCCAGATTGATTTTCTGCTGGCTATATTGGGTGCCAATTACGCCCTCCCAACCAGCAACCGGAACATGGACTAGTTCTAGACGGCCATCGTAGCCTTTGCTTTGGAAATTACTGATGACTTCATTTTCTTCCAGCTCATCATGCTCATAATCAGTAAAGCTGGCATGGGCACGTAACTTGTCAAAACCAGCAAAAGGCTGTTCCAGTTCAGTACGTACTTCATAACGTTCAGATTTCAGATCTACCCATGGTCCGCCATGCTCTTCTTCATGCTCTGCGGTAGCACCCGGCTTTGGACAGCCATGGAAATGATCACCATGCAATACACAGCCATGATATTCATGACTATGCCCCGGCAAGCCATATTCATCCTGACGGTTGCTATAAGACAGGCCAACGAAACCACGATCATGAATCCATGATCCACCAATATTCACGGTCTGGCCTTCAGCAAAGGTATTACCTACACGACGTTCTTTGTGAAAATGTGAATGATCGCTATGAGGTTCTTCTACTACATAATCAGGCGCAATATAGTCATTGGCCTTATGTTTGGTACCTTCGACACGCAGGGCAAAATTTTCACCGACTGCAGCCGTCACGCCTGCACTTGCCAGTTTTTCATCATTGCCCGAGTTGTAACGTAGTCCAGCAGTTCCTTCCAGACCGTCTTCCGGCATTTGGGTTGGGATTTTCTGGTCAGTGACATTGACCAGACCACCGACGGTTCCCGCGCTATAAAGCAAAGTCGATGGGCCACGAATCACTTCGACCTGTTTGGCCAGAATCGGATCAACCGTCACCGCATGGTCAGGAGATAAGGTCGATACATCAGCCGTTTCTGAAGCATGCTGCAAAACTTTGACACGTGGACCATCTTGGCCGCGGATTACTGGACGGCTCGCTCCGGTTCCATACTGATTTGAATACACTCCAAGTTCATCAGCCAGCGCATCACCAATAGTCGTCGCACGTTTAGATAAGGCTTTCTGGTCCACCATCAGATCAGCAACTGCAAAATCTGCCGCAGTCTGTACCAGTGGATGAGCTTGTACCTGAATGGTATCCATGGTTTGTACAGGAATAGAAGAAGATGACTGTTCAGCAAATACCGTAGGCGCAACTACAGCAAAAATTGAGAGTGTTATTAGATTCTTAGAAAAGGACATGACCCAAGCTCAAATTCAGCAATTTCGAATATTGTTATAATATAACATTTCATTGCTTTTGCAATCCTTTACGGTAATCAATGAGATATTTTATTAGAATGTCGTTTGAATATTTTTTGTTGCAGTAAAATTTTATTTTTATGCCTTTTACTTTATCTCATGCTGTACTCGCTCCGCCTATTTCATATTTAACTGGCAACCGGCTCCCTGTTGCTGCGTTGGCGATTGGTAGTATGGTACCAGACCTGTACCGTCTTTTTACCCATAAAAATTCTAATATCACCCATTTATGGTCTTCGCTGATTCATCCTGATTTATGGATTGGTCTTATTTTTTGTGCGGTCTGGTATCTGATTTACCGGCCAGTGATTTATCGTTTTATTGGCATACAACATGATTTAAATATTCATAATCTATTTTCAGCATTCAGATTTATTTGCGCTATGTGTATTGCAGTGGTGATTGGGACAGCAACACATATTATTTGGGATGGTTTGACCCATGTGGATTTTCGAACTTTTGCCTTTTATGACATTCTCAGCCAGCAGTATCAAATTTTAGGACGAACTTATCCTCTACACCGGATTTTACAGATCGGAACTTCTGCTCTCGCCCTGCCTTTTATTCTGTGGATGAGTCTGCATTACTATAAAACTTACCGGCAATATCTAAGCGTCAGTCACAAGGTCCTCATCTTTTGTTGGGGTCTATTCGGTCTATCTACGCTCACAGGTTTATTTTCGACATGGGACTATATACGCTACATTCCGGATGAGGTCTGGCGATCTGATCTGTATTATTTTACCGGCCGCTCTATCAATGAATTCAGCCAAGGCTTTTTAATCACTTTTAGTCTGGGCTGTCTGCTATTTTTATTTCTGGATCGTGATCGGCGTATGGGTTAGGAAAATCTCCCACTTCCTGCTTATTCACTTTAAAATGATACTGTTTTTGCCTCAAGTTCTTGTGACAACATGCCCAAAGAGGCATAATCCTACCTTTGCTAAAGGCGGTACGCTGTTTACGTATACGCTTCCTTAACCCATATAGTTGGATTTTTAACGCTATGATGCGAACTCATTACTGCGGTTCTTTAACCGAAGCTCAAATTGACCAGACCGTAACATTATGCGGTTGGGTACACCGTCGCCGTGACCACGGTGGTGTCATTTTCCTTGACATGCGTGACCGTGATGGTCTTGTTCAAGTGGTTATCGACCCAGATACACCTGAAGCGTTTGCAACAGCAGACAAAGCACGTTCTGAATACGTATTAAAAATTACAGGCCGTGTACGTCGCCGTTATGCGGGTACTGAAAATGCCAACATGGTGAGTGGTCAAATCGAAGTATTGGGTAAAGAAATCGAAGTTCTTGCTCAATCCGAAACTCCTCCATTCCCATTAAATGATGAAAATACAAGTATTTCTGAAGAAATCCGTTTGAAATATCGTTTCTTGGACATCCGTCGTCCTGAAATGATCGATCGTTTACGTTTCCGTTCTAAAGTGACCAACCTGATTCGTAACTATTTAGACGATCACGGTTTCCTGGACGTTGAAACTCCGATCTTGACTCGTGCGACCCCTGAAGGTGCGCGTGACTACTTAGTTCCAAGCCGTGTATCTAATGGTAGCTTCTATGCTCTTCCACAATCACCTCAGCTGTTCAAACAGTTGTTGATGGTGGGTGGTGTAGATCGTTACTACCAGATCGCTAAATGTTTCCGTGACGAAGACTTACGTGCGGATCGTCAGCCTGAATTCACTCAAATCGATATCGAAACATCGTTCATGAGCGATGACGATATTATGGATTTGATGGAAGGCATGACTGTTAAGATGTTCGATGAACTTCTTGGCATCAAATTCGACAAATTCCAACGTATGCCTTATTCAGAAGCAATGCGTGACTACGCTTCTGACAAACCAGACTTACGTATTCCTTTGAAACTTGTTGACGTTGCAGACTTGATGCAAGACGTCGAGTTCAAAGTATTCGCAGGTCCTGCTAAAGATCCTAAAGGCCGTATCGTTGCGCTTCGCGTTCCAGGTGCGGGCTCACTGCCACGTAGCGCAATCGATGAATATACTAAATTCGTTGGTATCTACGGTGCGAAAGGTCTGGCTTACATCAAAGTTAATGAACTTGAAAAAGGCATCGAAGGTCTTCAATCTCCAATCGTTAAATTCATCGAGCCTATCGTGCTGGATCTATTGAAACGTGTTGGTGCTGAAAATGGCGACATCGTATTCTTCGGTGCAGACAAAGCCAAAGTTGTGAATGATGCAATGGGCGCACTTCGTGTGAAAATTGGTCATGACATGAACCTTGCAACTTGCGAATGGGCTCCGCTTTGGGTAGTTGACTTCCCGATGTTCGAAGAAACTGATGATGGCAAATGGACTTCTGTTCACCATCCGTTCACGCTTCCTAAATCAAGCGTTGAAGATGTGAAGAACAATCCAGGTGAGGCATTGTCTGTTGCTTACGATATGGTATTGAACGGTACTGAAATCGGTGGTGGTTCACTGCGTATTTATACTTTGGAAATGCAAAAAGCGATCTTTGAAGCGCTGGGTATTTCTGAAGAAGAAGCAGAAGAGAAATTCAGCTTCTTGTTAAATGCATTGAAATTCGGTGCGCCTCCTCACGGTGGTTTGGCATTCGGTCTGGATCGTCTGGTGATGTTGATGACAGGTGCATCTTCAATCCGTGACGTGATTGCATTCCCGAAAACCAAAACTGCTGAATGTCCATTGACTCAAGCACCTGCACCAGTTGAATCAACTCAACTACGTGATTTGGGTATTCGCCTACGTGAAAAACCAAAAGCTGAATCTCAAGAATAATTTCTTGATGATTTAAGTAAAAAAGCCCTGTTCTAGCAGGGCTTTTTTATTGCATTGAGAAGCCTGCACGACAGTGGCATAATAGCTTCAGTTTCTACTTTTAGGTGATTTGGCAATGGCGATGCGTCCTGCTGTTCGTAACCGTGGCATCATGCTGATCGTGTTTTCAGTCGTACAATGGCTGTTCATGCGTTATATCCTTGCAAACAACCTGTTTAATCTGGACACCAATGACCGTATTGTGTACTTCTGTCTGAGCAGTATTTTAGGCGCACTTGTCATTTTCGTAGGTCTGATTTATATGGTGCTTAAAGGCAATCCTGATCAAGAATCTTAATCAGGCAAGCTGCCCACCATGTACGCATTACTCAAGAACTTCTCCAAACTCCCGTTAAGATTCATTCAAAATTTAGCGAAAAGTGTTGGATCACTTCTCTATATCACGAATTCCTCGATTCGCCGTACTACAGAAATTAATTTAGGGATTGCCTATCCTGAACTGTCAGCATCAGAACGTACACGACTGGCAAAACGAAGTGTTCAAAGCCAATGTATGACTTATGCAGAATCTGTCAAAATATGGGGTTCTGCACCAGAGTTTGCATTAAAACAAATCCGGAACATTTATCATCCAGAAATTTTCACTGATGCACTGAAAAATCCAAATGGAACCTTGGCAGTCGTGCCGCACTTTGGCACCTGGGAACTACTGAATGCCTGGGTGAATCAGCACACTAGTCCAGTCATCATGTATAAGCCAAGTAAAAACCCGGATGTAGATCGGTTCATGCTGGAAGCGCGTCAACGCTTAAATGCAACCCTTGTTCCGACTGATGAAACTGGTGTACGGGCTTTATTCAAGCATTTAAAACGGGGTGGTTTTGCTGCGATCCTGCCCGACCATGTGCCTAAGGAAAGTGGTGGGATCTATTCACCTTTTTATGGTCAGAATGCCCTGTCTTCTACACTGTTATCCAAATTGGCTGCAAGGACACAATGTGCTGTGATTGGTCTGAGTTGCCTACGTCATGACGATTTAAGTGGATTTGACATTCATGTGACTGAATTATCCAGTGATATTTTGTCTAAAGACTTACAGCTTTCTGTGGATACCTTAAATAAAGAAATGGAGCGTATGATTAATATCGCTCCAGAGCAGTATGTGTGGGGGTATAAGCGGTTTAGGAAAGTAAAGGGGGAAAAATTGTGCTAAAAATAATCTTTCAAAGAAAGATTATTCTAGATAAAATATGTCTAGTCTAGGTTTTAATTTATTATTTTTTTATGTTCACTTCCTTTAAACTTTTAATAAAGAAATTAAAATATTTCATAATAGAACCAGATTTAAACAAAGAGTCAAACGTTCGATTTATTCATCAAAAACCAAGGCATTATAATATTGGTGATGATTTATGCTCACCAAAACATTATTTTGAATTCCAATCCAAGCAAAGGATAAATATCTTAGGAGGAGGCGTAGAGGATTCCCTCTATCAAAAAAAAATTGATTTTTTAAGCCTAGATCCTAAAAATTGTATTTTATGGGGAGTAGGTCAATCCAATAAAAAAATGACTCCTAAATTCATTCATGAATTACCATATTTAGAATGGGGAAGTAGAGATATTGATTGTGTGGATGATACTCATTTCTTACCCTGTGTGAGTTGTCTACATTCTATGTTAGACTTAGATATACTAAATAAAAATATTCTAATTTTTTTAAATTATGATAAAAGAATAACCTCACCAAATTTAACAAAAACTCTAAAAATAAATTACCCTGAGTATCAAATCTTATATAATAATTGTACTGAAATAGAATTAAAACAAGCATTTCAAAATTGTGATGAAATTATTACTAACTCTTTCCATGGCGCTTATTGGGGGTTTTTATCTGGGCATAAAGTTAGTTTAATTGGATATTCTTCTAAGTTTTATAGTTTAATAAAAGCAGTTGGTTTAGATACTTCAAAATTAATTTCTGTTCAACCTGCAAATAGCTTTCAATTATTAGAAGCTATCAATAAAGCCAAAACAGGAGAATTTTCACAAAAATTAATTAACCATAACTTCACTAAATCAAATTTTAGAAGTATAAATATAAATTTTGCAAATAAGCTTAAAAGTTCTGGTTTATTTAACTACATAGACCTTAAAAACATAGAGACTAGCAAATGAAAAGAATAATTTTAATTGCCAATTCTGATTATGTTTATGATATAAACAATCACATCAGCAATAATGATGTAATTGTACGCTTTAATATACCTAAAAATTCAACAATTCAACCTACAGGTAATAGAACTGATTATCTATTTGTTGCAAATACATGTGATTTAGCCAATAAAAAATTCAAAAAAAATAGTAAATTTATGAAGTTTACATCTGCTCTATCAACAGACACAAAAATAATATTCCCTTATAGTGATAATTTAATAAAAAAAATTAATCCAGATTGGACGAAAAAAAATTTGTTCACAACAGTTAAAAAACCTAATTGGAATAATATTTACTATAAAGAATTTATTGAAAATCATGGATTTACAGTATCCATTTTAGACGAAAATATTTATTGGGATGCTATTAATAGTATCCATAATTCAGAAAATATTCTTAGTACAGGCTTTCTAGCCCTATACTACTTCTTAACAAATCCAAATTTTAATGATTTTAAAATCTGTTTACATGGCTTTTCATTTGAAGGATGGGCTGGTCACAATTGGACAGGTGAAAAAGAATATATAACCCAATTAGAAAAAGATAATAAAATTTGCATACTACCTCTAAACAAAGTTGTATAAGTTAAATACTTATACAACTAAAGCAGCATAAACAATATGAAACTCATTACATGAAATGTTTCACAGCATAAAACTTATCACGCCACATACGTTTCTGCTTTTTCAACCCATACGATAAACTACGATTTTCTTTTTCCTTACGTGACACACCCTCAGAAGCCACTGTTCCCAAAATATCACTATCCAGACCAGCAGGTCGAACCAAGGCTGGCCATACCCCTAAACCTTTACCATTCTTACTCAGCCAAGTCTGGAAGAAAATATCTACCGGCATGTTTATGGTTTTACCAGCTTCTACAAACGCTCGAGCACCTTGACGTGACCAGATTAGCCCCAAACCGCGAATAGGAAAGTAGAAGGCATGCCAGACACTCATATCTTCAATCTGGGTAATATCTTTTGCCAGCTTTTTCTTTTTGGCGGCAATATTAATTAAATACCAATCTAGTTCTTTATGTTGGTCCAGATATTCAAACAGACCATCCAGCTTTGTCTTAAAGTCTGGATCAATCTTCATATCATCTTCAAGCACAACCAGGTAATCTGCATCAGTATTCAAAAACTTCTCAGCACAGCCGTAATGACTCAAGTAACATCCTAGCTCTGAATTCATGAGACTACGGCCTAAAATCTGCTGTGCCCCTCGATCATCATAGTTTGCAAATTCAGTTAATGCTTTACCACGACCATCCACCGCAGAAAAACGTTCAAAAGGCCAGTTTACAGCATCAAGCTGCTGCGTTGCCCGTTCGAGTCGTTCATGACTACCATCTAGATTTATCAGATAAGTAATTACTTTCATCATGAACCTCTAAGCTAAAATCGAATTGGGTAAATAACCAGCCAGTTTTTGCTGCATGGCCTCACTCACCTGTTTTGCTTCTGCTGGATTCAATTGATCCAGGCTTTGAATACATCCATATTTTATTACAGGATTATCTAAGGCTGAAATGAAACTGTTGAGACTAGCTTCATTTTTTAGATAAGCCAGCTCAATATCAGGCTTCAACTCAGCTTGCTGCTTTTGAATCTTGATATGATTCATCAGTGAAATGGGATTAAGCTGCTCTACACTGCGGAACTTGTATTTAATCTGGGTTTCCAACAACTGCGGATGTGCCAATAAATAACCCTTTAAGGCATGACGATCGACAATATGCGGATAATGGTGAATTTCAAAGAACTTTTTAAAACCCAAGATATCCGCTCCCAGCATTTGTGCAATCATGTGCTTAGGCTGAATCGGCTTGCCAAATTGAGCCTGCAAAAACTGGCGATATTTCAACTTTGATTTCAGCGCAAAACTGCTTTGCCAGTGACCATAGATCACCAAACGGTTATTGTTTAGAAAATCTTCTGGCTGCGCAGTTGAATTAAAGAAAAAGTCATCATTTAAATAAATAAAATAGTCAGAGAGTCCTTCAATATTCCATAGCAAACTTTCAATGGATCGGGTATTAAAAGTAGGTAAGTGCTGCTCATAACCCCTAAAAATTTCCCGATGATCCACTACACGGATCTTATCAGCAGAACACAGACCTTGTGCAGCAAACTCATCAATAAATTCTGGACGCTGGTTATCGGTCACCACAAAAATATTGCGGCAAAAAGGTACATATTTCAGGATTGAAGCAATATTGTAGTAGATTTCATTGTTACTTGCGAAACGGGTATCACTGACTGCGTCTGATGCATCTTCACCAGTCAGATATTTATGCCGTTTCTTTTTTAATTCAAGATCATTGCCATCCACCCAGGCAATCACAATATCAATCTGCTGCATTCACTTCATCACTTAAAAATCTGTACCTGATTGCTGAGTTATTACATCACATAATTATTGCCAAGCATCCTTGATCCATTGCGATGGCAGGACATAACGGTACCATTTACCACCACCGCCATTGATGGCATCTGGCGGATTGATTTCACCATGGAAAATAATAATTTTGACGCCTTCAGGCTTCACCGGTGGCTTGAAATAAGCCATGGGAATTTTTTGCAGACAGTGATATTTATAGCTCTTGCACCAAGTGTCCGGCCAGTAACTCAGTTTCTTTTCCTGATCAACATACCAGGATAAATAAGCCTGCTCATTACGAAACTTCTGACGGATCTCATCAAAATGTTCACGGAAATATGGCATCAAACCAGGAAAAGCTCCCAGCTTGAAACGATAAACCGAGCTATTTCCGGTAATACGCCATGGACGTTTCCAGTCATGAATAATCAGGAAATCACCCGGATGAGTAAAGAAGCTATCGATATTATCGACAATCACAACATCTAAATCGAGGAAAAGTGCATTTCCTTTTAAACCATACAAGTCAGGTTCAAAGGTCGATAACTTATTCCAGCCACGTTCAGGACTACCTTCTGGTAAGGCCAATGGCGGAATAGGAAAACATTCAACAGCAGGATCAATACCCTCGGTACGGTCTGTCAGACACACCATTTTAAAGTCAACCGTAGTATGACGCTTGACCATGTTGTATAAACGATTGACGTACTCTGCCCCATATTTGGTGCCCCACTTCATGCATAGCACAATATTCTGTTCAGACTGTGTATTCGTCTGACCTGACAGTGAGTCGTTTACGTTTTCCTGCATGTATTCATCTTCCACCAGCATTCTGCGCCATATCATACCATCTCTAAAGCAAAGTTACTCCCCCACTTTTCAACACCTTCATAATACTCAAAATACTTTATGGTATGATATGAAATCGCCTTGAGAACCCCAATATTGGCTTGGGCTCTGGCTCCCTTATTAAAAATACATAATCAGGTTGATATGAAAATAGCAGTTGCAGGCACCGGTTACGTCGGCCTTTCCAATGCCATGATCTTCTCACAACATCATGAAGTCGTGGCATTAGATATTATTGACAATAAAGTTGAAATGTTAAATCAGAAGATTTCTCCGATTCAGGATCCTGACATTTCAACTTTTTTAAGTGAAAAGCCACTAAACTTCCGTGCAACAACTGACAAATATGAAGCTTATCAGAATGCTGATTTTGTCATTATTGCGACACCGACGGATTATGATACCAAAACCAATTATTTTAATACCCAAAGCGTCGAAAGCGTCATTGGTGATGTGACCGAAATTAACCCTCAAGCGGTCATGATTATTAAATCTACGGTTCCGGTAGGCTTCACCAAAACGGTTAAAGAGAAATTTCATACAGACAATATTATTTTCTCTCCAGAATTCTTGCGTGAAGGTAAAGCCTTATATGACAACCTTTATCCATCACGTATTATTGTTGGAGAGAAGTCAGCGCGTGCTCAACAATTCGCAGATATGCTGATTGAAGGTGCAATCAAAAAAGACAGTCCTGTTCTGTTCACTGACTCAACCGAAGCAGAAGCAATTAAGTTATTTGCCAATACCTATCTGGCTATGCGCGTAGCCTTCTTCAATGAACTGGATACCTATGCACAAACTTTCGGTTTAGATACTCATCAAATTATTGAAGGTGTATGTCTCGATCAGCGTATTGGCAGCCACTACAATAATCCTTCCTTTGGCTATGGTGGTTACTGCCTGCCAAAAGATACTAAACAGTTACTTGCAAATTATAGCCAGGTACCAAGCAATCTGATTCAAGCGATTGTGGATTCTAACCGTACCCGTAAAGACTTTATTGCGGATTCTATTTTGGCTAGAAACCCGGCTGTGGTCGGTATCTATCGTTTGGTAATGAAAAGTGGATCTGATAACTTCCGTGCTTCTGCTATTCAGGGCGTGATGAAACGCCTGAAGGCCAAAGGTATTGAAGTAATCATCTATGAGCCAACGCTCAAAGAATCAGAGTTCTTTAAATCTAAAGTAATTACCAATTTAGATGATTTTAAACAGCAAGCAGATGTGATAATCACTAATCGTAGATCCAAAGATCTCAGGGATGTTGAAGATAAAGTGTATACACGTGATATTTTTGGAGGCGATGAATGAAAATTCTGGTAACAGGTGCTGCAGGTTTTATTGGATTCCATGTTTCCAAAAAGCTTTTAGAACGTGGTGATGATGTGGTCGGTTTCGATAACATGAATGATTACTATGATCCAGCTTTAAAACAAGCTCGTGTAGATCTATTAGTAAAAACTGCTGAACAACATGCTGGCCAGTTTAACTTTATTCATGCCAATCTTGCAGATAAAGCTACTGTAGATCAATGTTTTCAGGATCATCATTTTGATCGTGTGATTCATCTCGCTGCACAAGCTGGGGTACGTTACTCACTTGAAAACCCGATGAGCTATGTAGAAAGTAATATTGTGGGTTTCACCAATATTATTGAAGCTTGCCGTTATGCCAAGACCCCACATCTAACTTATGCTAGCACCAGTAGTGTCTATGGTGCTAATACCACTATGCCTTTTAGTGAAAAGCATGGTGTCGATCATCCGATTCAGTTTTATGCGGCAACAAAACGTGCCAATGAATTGATGGCACATAGTTATAGTCACCTATTCAAGCTACCAACCACCGGCCTGCGTTTCTTTACCGTATACGGTCCTTGGGGCCGCCCAGATATGGCACCTTTTAAATTTACTAAAAATATTGTGGAAGGCAAATCAATTCAAGTCTTTAACCATGGCAATCATACTCGTGATTTTACTTTTGTCACCGATATTGCTGAAGGGGTAATCCGTTCCAGCGACCAAATTGCCAAGCCTAACCCAGCTTGGGATAGTAATTATCCAGATCCATCAACCAGTAATGCGCCATTCCGAATTTTTAATATCGGCAATAGTAAACCTGTAGAATTAATTGATTTTATAAGAGCCATCGAAAATTCTGTTGGCAAGAAAGCACTCATAGAAATGCTTCCCCTACAGGAAGGGGATGTACCTGATACTTTAGCAGACAGTTCTGCTTTAGAGCAAAGTGTAGGTTATAAACCCTCGGTTTCTGTTGAAGATGGCGTGAAGCAGTTTGTGGATTGGTATCTAGATTTCTATCAGGTTTGACACTGATCTCCAGATAATAAAAAAGGACTCAAACGAGTCCTTTTTTCATAGGTTTAACTTATTTTACATAAGTTAACCAGTGTGCATATTTAGGGTCTTTACCCTGAACCGCATCAAAGTAGGCTTTCTGGATTTGAGTCGTAATTGGACCACGTACCCCTTCACCAATTTGACGGTCATCATATTCACGGATTGGTGTGACTTCAGCAGCAGTACCAGTGAAGAAAGCTTCATCTGCGATATAGAATTCGTCACGAGTAATACGGCGTTCTACCACTTCATAGCCAAGATCTTTAGCAATGGTAATAATCGATTGACGAGTAATACCGTCTAATGCGCCACCAGCGATGTCTGGAGTGTGAATTACGCCATCACGTACTAGGAATACGTTCTCGCCTGAACCTTGGCATACATAGCCTTGTGGATCAAGCAGCATTGCTTCGTCATAACCAGAATGTGCCACTTCTTGGTGAGCAAGAATCGACAATGTGTAGTTACCAGATGCTTTGGCCTTACACATGGTTACGTTTGGATGATGGTGTGTGAATGATGAAGTTTTTACACGAATACCTTTCGCCATCGCATCATCACCAAGGTAAGCACCCCAGCTCCACGCTGCAACTACAGCATGAATCGTATTATCAGTTGCGGCAATACCCAGTTTTTCAGAGCCAATAAAAATAATTGGACGTAAATAGCAAGATGCCAATTTATTTTCACGAACCACATCAATTTGAGCTTGTTCTAAAGCTGCTTGATCAAATGGAACTTTCATTTGATAAATTTTTGCAGAATTGAGCAAACGTTTGGTGTGTTCTTTCAGACGGAAAATAGCCGTTCCATTCGGGGTTTCATAAGCACGGACACCTTCAAACACACCCATGCTGTAATGCAAAGTATGTGTTAATACGTGAGTTTTCGCCTCACGCCAGTCTACTAGTTGTCCATCTTGCCAAATGAAACCATCACGATCAGCCAAATTCATGCCACAAACTCCAATTTTTCACAATTATTCACTATCCAGTGCAAATACTGCACTTGGATCAATCAGTCTTTGCCATAACTTGCAAACGGTCTTTCGGGTATCGTGCCAGTCGCTTGCAGACACTTGCATGGATTGATTTGCAAGGGCTAAGCGGTGGCTCTCGGCGCGTTCACGGAGATAAGCTTGAATCAGAGCAGTCGCATCGTCGCTGGATAAGCAACCTGATTTTGCGGCATCCTCAAGGATTCTTACATTGTCGGAGTAATGGGCGAGATCTTTATTCGTCCCACTCCAAGCTAACACCGCATACTGTGCCATAAATTCGATATCAACGATACCACCTGCATCTTGTTTTAAATGAAAAATCCCATCTTTTTTTTGCTCTTTGGAAGAACCCAGATGATCTTTCATTTTCTGACGCATTTTCAGAACTTCACTACGTACATGACAGATATCCCGTTTCTGAGTAAGAATTTTACAGCGTAGTGCTTCAAATGTCTCTCTCAGGCTATCTTCTCCGGCAATGGAACGTGCGCGTACCAAGGCTTGATGTTCCCATAGCCATGCATTTTTCAACTGATATTGCTCAAATGCTTTCAGGCTAGTGACCAGCAGCCCTGCTTCTCCAGAAGGACGTAGACGAGTATCGACTTCATAGACACGTCCATCCAGTGTTTGTGTGGTCATGAGCGACATAAACTTCTGTGCTACGCGCATAGCGAACTCAAAACCGCTAATTGGCTTGAGACCGTCCGTATCAGCCTGCTCCCCCATATAGTGAATGAAGACCAGATCCAGATCCGAACCATAGCCCAACTCAATGCCACCGACTTTGCCATAGCCAATCACGACAAAAGCTGTATGTTCTATCGAGCAGCGCTGCCCTTCTGCATCCAGTGGAAAACCATGTCTTTTGGCCACAATCTGATAAGCCAGATGCAGCGCAGCATTCACTGAGACTTCTGCGATATCTGTTAAGGCATCCGAGACTTTCATTAAAGGACTTTCTGCCAGCACATCACTGGCAGCCACCGCAAGCACATTGGATTTTTTAAACAGGCGTAGCACCCGCATCTGATCTTCGACTTGGTCAATTTCGATTCTGAGCAATTGCTGACGCAAGCTATCTTCTAGATACTGACGTTTAGGCAATTCAAAATCCATCGACAGGAACTCATCCAGTAACACCGGATAATGGGTAAGTTCCTCACATATCCAGGGGCTGACAGTCGCCATTTTTACCAAACGCTGTAAAGCACCTTTACTTTCAATCAGCATCACCAGATATACCGTACGACGCATGACCGATTCAACCAATGGCATCAGGCGGACCAGTGCAACTTGCGGTTTATCTGATTCCAGAATCGCCTCTATCAGATAAGGCCAAAATGTTTTTAAACGTTGAATGGCTTTGGCTGGCAGTTTTTTTAAGGCATGTCCATGCCAGAATTCATGTACCAGATTTTTCGCATGATCATCTAAAACTTCATTCAGCTGTTGTTCGAGTTGAGAAAAACTTTTGCCTTGAGGCTCTGGTCCATTTTCCTTGATCAAGTGCTCAAACTGGTAAATCACTTTAGCGCGTTTTTGATCCAGCACTTCCATAAAGGCGGACCAGTCTGAAAAGCCCAAAGTATCCACAATACGTTGACGTAAATCTGGCTCAGTCGGCAAACACTGGGTCTGTTGATCATGCAGCGCTTGAATAGCATGCTCTACCCGGCGCAGGAATAAATAGGCATCTTCCAAGTCAATTACTGCCTGCTCATCCAGCAGTTCAGCCTCATCCAGATGATTCAGGCTAACCAGACATTGCCGGTCTTGCAGCTCTAACTTGGCTCCGCCATAAATCAGCTGAAAAACCTGCACAATAAATTCAACTTCACGGATCCCGCCAGCCCCAAGCTTGATATCGTCTTCAATATTGCGGCGCTGTACTTCACGCTCAATCATTGCTTTCATTTCACGCATCGCTTCGAAAGCGCTGTAATCGACATATTTACGGAAGACGAAAGGGCGGGTCATGTCCAGCAGTTCATCACCTTCTGGACTTGGATTGACAATACGGGCCTTGATCCAGGCATAGCGTTCCCATTCACGCCCATGCTGACTGAGATATTTTTCTAGTGCGGCATGACTGATGGCTAAAGCAGAACCATCACCCCAAGGGCGCAAGCGCATATCGACACGAAATACAAAACCTTCAGCAGTGATATGATCCAGCAGATAGATTAACTTTTGCCCCCACAGAATACAGAACTGCTGAACGTCAATGCATTTACGCCCATCCGTTTCACCCTGTTCATCAAAGGCAAAAATCAGGTCGATATCACTGGAAAGGTTGAGTTCCTGAGCGCCCAACTTGCCCATCGCAATGATGATAAGATCTTGAACTTTCCCGTTATAGCCAATTGGCTGGCCATATTTGGAAACTAGAGGAATACGGGCAAATTCTTTGGCAGCACAGATACAGGCATCAGCGAAATCAGACAGCTCGCGAGTCAGCGTGATGACATTGGTAAGTTGATTGGCATCCTGCCAGATCCAGCGAAACATCAGACGGGCACGCAAAATACGTAAACTGCGCATCCACATGGTTTCATCGCTGATATTTAATAGATTGGAATAAATTAAGTTTTGAATCTGTTCAGTGCCGAGTGATCCCTGAAACTGATCAATTGCATAATCCTGATTCAATAGATCTTGATGATTAGCCAATACCTGTTCTGCATACTGGCTGGCTCTTAAGGTTTTCTGCAATTGTACCGCGTCCATCACTCGGTGATTCCCTCAAAACTTTTATTTAGTTATAGCAGGAGTTCACGCCGAGTGGGAACGGTTTTAAAAAGAAATTTATGATTTTCAGGACTTTTCAGTATGCAGGTCTTCAAGTACCAATGCCTGATGATCATTGGTCACTTTAGGTAAATGCACAGTAAAGGTGGTTCCAGCGCCTTCTTTAGAATCTACGGCAATCTGTCCATGGTTCAGGTCTACAAAACGCTTACACAGTACCAAACCCAGACCTGCGCCTTTCTCATTGTCCGTGCCTTTTAAACTCACCGTGAGATTTGGTCTAAACAGATTTTCCATTTGCTCTTCAGTCATACCGAGACCAGTATCCTGAACAGTGATCTTGACTTGCTCACCTTCCATTTCAGCAGCCAGAATCACCTGTCCACCCTGATCAACTGGAGTAAATTTCAGCGCATTCGATACCAGGTTCTGCAAGACCGAAGTAATCATGTTGATATCAGCATGCACCTTGATATCTTCAGGAACCTGGTCAATTACTTCAATATTCTTTTTCAGTGCCAGACTTTTCAGTACATCACAGACAATTTTAGTAGACTGTTTTAATTCATAGTTAATTGGATGATAAACAAAACGTCCACCCTCTGCCATCGCCCAGGTCAACAGACTTTCTAACAAGTTATACGTCGATTGAGCCGTATCATATAAATAATCAGAAATACTCTGGATACTGGCTTCATCCAGAGTGTCACGTTCCTGCGCCAATACTTCCGAGAAGCCTAACAGGCCATGGAAAGGTGCACGCAAGTCATGAGCAATAATCTGGAAGAATTTGGTTTTACTGAAGTTTTGCGCACATTGCTGTTCATATAACTCTTTTAGTTCAGTATGCTCTTCATTCAGTTTGACTCGCTTGACTAAAGTTTCAGCAAATTGCTGGACGATAATAATAGCTTCCTGATCAAATACTTCAGTCTGATCATCAAAGAAAACCACCTGCCCCAGAAACAGGCCTTGGTCTGATCTTAAATTAAATGCCACCAGCCGCTGATGAGCTACACCAAGGCTTTTTACGTAATCTGATAAT
Source organism: Acinetobacter sp. NIOH-H-8 (assembly GCF_046635365.1). Classification (NCBI taxonomy): domain Bacteria; kingdom Pseudomonadati; phylum Pseudomonadota; class Gammaproteobacteria; order Moraxellales; family Moraxellaceae; genus Acinetobacter; species Acinetobacter sp. NIOH-H-8. The sequence goes on along the minus strand of NZ_JBHDVN010000016.1, from coordinate 21,143 downwards.
TCTGCATATGCAGGATGATTTTGATCGATCACATCCATTTCTTGTAGATATTTAGGGATGTCCACATTCTGTGGTACGTGTAAACCGCGAAAACCGAGCGGACAGCTGTGCCAGATATAGGGTTCCGTATGGAATCCGATGATACAGGTCTTGGTGCCGAGTACTTTACGCGCGACTTTACAGAAGGTGTCTAATAAATTGTCAGAGGTATAGACACCTAAAATGAGAGATATACGGCACGAGCTTAACTGCTCCGTATTCTGACCGATCTCTAGCAGTTTTAGTTCCATGTCTGCCTCTCTGGATGTTATGGAATATAGAATAAAAAATTACAACCGACTAAATTAATACAATCAATAACAAAGATTCTATATTTACTCAACGTTAAAATCTCACTTATCGACCAAAGGATTTGTTAACTTATTTCTCTAAAGATACATTGATAGCTTCAATACCTTGATATTTAAATATTAAGAATTACTTGAAAAAATATTCCTCTTATAAAAAATTACATATAATTATTTGAAATTCCTGAATTCATTTCAAATTGTTTCGATATCACCTTAATATCCAAATTATACGAAGAGAAAAACAGCTCACTTTTCTTCTGATCTTCAGGTAAATAAAAGCCTTTGAATTTTCAAATATATAGAAAATACCTATTGTCACTTTCTAGAAAAGTAGAGCGCTGATAATATTAACTTTGACCTAAATCTATTTCTATCTTTTAAATATTCTTAATAATCATAAAATATTGAGAGATTTAAATAGTTTATTTATGCACTGAAACCTATTTCTTAAGTAATCAAAAATATTAAAAGTTTACATTTTTTTACAGTTAACAATGACTTATAGGAACATTCTTGAATTTTCATGGAAAATAAAAATTAATTATAGTGAATAAAAAAGCGACAAAATGTCGCTTTTCTTTAATTCAGTTTACAATCAGTTATCTGATATTAGGGCAACTTGCTGCACATAGTTAAACAGCTTTTGCTTTGAGGCTGCCACTTCTTCTTCCGGTGCCTGATTTTTTAGATCACGATGTACACGTAAATAATGCTGACGTAAGGTATGACGTTCTGTCGCATTATAGGTTTTGGTAAATTCGTTAATTGCAGGATCACCATCTTTCACGATACGGTCAACCCAACGCTGCAATTGTGCTGTCTTTTTCAAACCCTGTTTCGGAGTCAGATAAGACAAAATTACGGTTTCATTTTCATTACGAAGTAATTTACCAATACGTGAAAATTGACGACGGCGTGCTTCATGTGAACTGATTTGCTGGACATCCAGCAAAGCTTCAATCAGACGTTCTTCAACGGGTAAATTTTTAATTTGTTTCGCACTCAGTTCTGCCAACTGTGCGCCTAAAGCAGCCATACGCTGAACTGCTTTTTTCTGTTCGGTTTTACTTGCGCGTCCCTCTAAAGATTCAAAGTCTTCTTCAGTTAAACTGCTCGGTCGACGTGCCACGATTAATCTGCCTCATAAAATTTTGCCGCAAATAGTGCCTGAATTTCAGATAAGGCCTTTTCCTCATCTGCACCTTCAATCACTAAGCGTAAAGTTGTTCCTTTGCCCGCACCAAGCATCAGCAAGGACATAATATTTTTGGCATCAACCAATTTGTCCGACTTGCCAATCTGGATACTGGAACGAAATTTGGTGGTAACTTCAATGAGTTTACCTGATGCACGCGCATGTAAACCTAGTTTATTAATTACGTCAACAGTCGTATCAATCATGACCAGTGCTTCATTTCTCGGTGGAGGACTTGAATAGACCATTTTGCCTCAAGCGCTTTTTTTAGTCTATCCACAATATAAACAGAACGATGTTGGCCGCCAGTACAACCAATCGAGATGGTCATATAATGACGATGACCCTCCGCAAAGGTCGGCAGCCATTTGTCTAAAAAATGATAAATATCCTGAAACATGTCTTCGACCTGATCACTTTTTTCCAGGAATTCCTGTACTGGCTGATCAAGGCCTGAATATTTGCGCAGTTCGAGTTCCCAATGCGGATTCGGCAAATGACGGACGTCAAAAACATAGTCAGCATCTAAAGGAATGCCATGCTTATATCCAAAAGATTGCAGAATCACAATCAGGTTATCGGTCTGCCCTAGCTTGTACAGCAAGGTATGTTTCAGATCGTGCACACTTTTATCGGTGGTATCGATATGCACTGTGGAACGGAGTTGGATCGGCATCAGCAGGACTTTTTCTTCCTGAATACACTGATGCAGGCTCTTAAAACGGGCAGCCAAAGGATGCGGACGGCGTGATGCACTGAAACGGGCAATCAGCTCCTGATCCTGCGTGGTCAGATAGATGACATCTACCGTACCATGCTGTTGCAACTGTTCAAATACATGGTCGAATTCCTGCAAATCTGCACGGGTACTACGTACATCCACCCCAAGCGCTAACTGTTCCAAATTATTTTCACAGTTCAGCTTCGCCACAATTTCAGGAAGTAAGGCCAAAGGCAGATTATCAATACAGTAATAACCCAAGTCTTCAAGTACCTGCAATGCAGAAGATTTACCTGAGCCAGATTGTCCTGTCACAATTAAAATGCGCTTCATGCCTTACGATCCTTTTACTTATCCAGCTGCGTATTTGATCTGCAGATTATCAATCAGACGAGTTTTCCCTAGTTTCGCCGCGATCAGAATCACGACATCCTGATTAAACTCATCAATTTTCTGCAATTCCGGTGTACGGGCTTCTACATAGTCCACTACCAGACCAGCATCTGTCAAAGTTTGACGGATACCTGCCAGTGCTTCCTCCAAAGTTTTACCTGCATGTAACTGCTGCTCAGCAGTTTTCAGACTTTGAAAAATAACCGGTGCTGTCACACGTTCCTGCTCGCTTAGATAGCCATTGCGCGAACTGAGTGCCAGACCATCTTCAGCACGGGCAATTGGCACACCAATCACTTCCAGCGGAATATTCAAGTCTTGAACAAACTGACGAATCACAGCCAGTTGCTGATAGTCTTTCTGACCGAAGAAGGCATAGTTGGGCTGAACAATATTAAATAATTTGGTCACCACGACCGCTACACCATCAAAATGACCCGGACGCTGTAAGCCACATAGGTCATTGGTGATACCAGACACACTGATATTGGTTAGACGTGGCTTGTTACCATACATCTGCTCTACCGTTGGGGCAAAGACAATGTCACAACCTACATCTGCCAGTAACTGCTGATCCTGCTCTAAAGTACGTGGATAATTATCAAAATCTTCATTTGGTCCGAACTGGATCGGATTAACGAAAATACTCACAACAACGACATCACACAGTTTACGCGCCTCACGCACCAGATTCAGATGCCCCTGATGCAGGTTACCCATGGTCGGGACAAAACCAATAATTTTACGCGCAGAACGTGCAGGATTGAGCGAAGCAGATAATCCTTGGATGGTTGTTTCTGTTTTCATGTTACAACTCGACTTGGAATGTTTGTTCAGGTGCTGGGAATGAACCATCTAACACAGCCGCACGATAGGCTTTAAATGCATCCAGAATTGCAGTCGCACCAGACTGTTCTTTCATAAAGTTACGTACAAATTTTGCAGTGTGGCCAAAGGTCAGACCGAGCATGTCCTGAACGACCAGTACCTGTCCGTCAGTGGCTGCTCCTGCTCCAATCCCAATCACCGGAATATGCGGGAATAGTTCAGTAATCTCCTGACCCAATTGGGCAGGCACACATTCCAGTAACAGCACTGCTGCACCGGCTTCAACCACTGCCTTACAGTCAGCAATCAGTTGATCGGCCGCTTCACGGGTACGGGCCTGTAGTTTATAGCCACCAAAGACATGCACCGACTGTGGAGTGAGACCCAAGTGAACACAGACTGGAATCCCGTTACGGGTTAGAACCTGAACGGTTTCTGCCAGCCATGCACCACCTTCCATCTTGACCATTTGTGCACCGGCCTGCATCACCGTTTTTGAACTTTGTAACGCATCATTTAGAGTGGCATAACTCATAAATGGCAGATCAGTCATAATCAGTGCATGCTGATTGCCACGGCGAACCGCTGCGGTATGGTAAGCCATATCTTCTACAGTCACAGGCAAGGTTGAATCACGACCTTGAATCGACATACCCAAAGAGTCGCCAATCAGAATACTGTCAACTTCAGCAATTTCCATGGCTTTGGCCATACTGGCATCATAGCAAGTCAGGCAAGAAAATTTGCGTCCTTCCGCTTTATATCGTCTTAAATCACTGAGACTGATCATGAAGATGTTCCTCTATTATTGAAGTTCTCTCGAACATGCCAATAATTAAAAATTAAATATTTGCCCAATTCGTGCAGTCAAAAACCGTTAAGGTTGATTGCTTGACGATGTCCAGGTCTTTTAATGTATTTCCATCCAGCTGCAAGTTGTCATCAATATCCAGTAATGGCACCAATACAAAATCACGTTCCAGCACGCCAACATGCGGTACGGTTAACCGTTCATTTTGAATCTGTTCATCACCATAAATAAGCAGATCCAGATCCAAGGTACGTTCACCCCAATGACGTAGACGTATACGCCCAGCTTCCTGTTCGAAGGCTTGCAAACGATCCAGCAGATCCAGCGGTGCCAGATCCGTAATTAACTGCACGACAGCATTAAAATAATTCGGCTGATCTTGTGGCCCCATAGGTGGGCTTTGGTATAGATGCGAGGTTTTGACCTGCCCCAGACTTGCCAACTTTTGCACGGCTTCAGCCAGAATCTGGCGTGAATCGCCGAGGTTACTTCCTAAACCGATATAGGTCACTGTCATTGTGTAGGCCCAAAAATAACCTGGCTTAAATCACGCTGCACCCGTTTACGCTTGGTAATTGGATGGTCTGCACCAATGTCACCGCTGGCACTGGCCGCCACATGAGAAACCGGTTTACTACGCTCATTCTCAAATTTGGCTTTACGTGCACGACGGCTACGTGGTTCCGGTTCATTCACCAGAGGCTCAATCTCGATTGCTACATCTTGTGCAGCCAGACGCTGTTCCAGATGTTCTTCCTGAGAAGCCTTACGACGGCTCTTGGCACGCTGACGGTTATATTGGGCAATGGCACGCTCTTTTTCATCGCTACCCATTTGCTGATAGGCTTCCCACCAGCTTCCCATACCCTGTGCAGTTTCATCGCCTGATTTTTCACGCAGCAACAAAAAGTCAAAGCCGGCACGGAAACGTGCATGACCTGATAATGCTTCAATCTGTTGCGGTTTTGGATTGAGCAAGCGGGTTTGCATTTCCCAGACTTCACGAATGAAAGTTTCCGCAAAGCGTGGAATCACAGTACGGGTAGCCTGACGTTTCAGTACATCCAGTCCTGCTTGCGCACGTGCTTCCGCAGGCACTACCCCTTTAGACAGATAAAAATCACAGCGCTCCAGGAACGGTTGCCATAACAATACTGCATAGAAGAATGCCGGGTTGATGGTCTTACCAATCGAAATACGCTGATCGGTATTTTTCGCTGCCAGTTCAATAAACGCGGTAATGTTTGGCTTGATATCGGCAAACAGCTGACGCCAGATGCCAAAATCAATCAGCATTGGCAACACACGATTTAAATGTCCCATAGTGAACAGCTTTTGCGATTCATCATAAAGACGATGCGGAGATACATCACGTAGAAGCTGGGTCATTTCCGGAGTAAAAATATCCAGAATGGCTTCATCAATACTGAAATTGAGTTTGGCTGCAAAACGTAAAGTTCGCAGCATCCGGACTGGATCCTCCTCAAATCTTAGAGTCGGATCACCCAGTAAACGCAGCGTTTTGTGTTTAATATCATCTACTGCATTGCAAAAATCCAACACGATACCTTTACGTGGCTGGTAATACATGGCATTGATCGAAAAATCTCGACGAGCAAAATCCTGCTCAATGGTGCCCCAGTTATTATCGCGCAGAATCATCCCTGCTGCAGAGGTCACCGCTTTTTTAGGAGGCGCACGGAAAGTTGCCACTTCAACCAGTTCACGGCCCGAATAGACATGCGCCAGCTCGAAACGTCGTCCGATAATCCGACAACGCCGTCCGAACACTTCTTTAACCTGAGCTGGTGTGGCATTGGTCACTGCATCGAAATCTTTGGGATTTAAACCCAGCATCAGATCCCGGACACCACCACCTACGATATAAGCTTCATAGCCTGCCTTGGTTAAGGCATCAATCACATCGAGAATATAAGAAGGTAATTGAGCGGTTGATAAACCACATTTTGACGCGCGCAAAGTTTGCAAAAGACGCTGTCTCCTACGTCTGAACGTAAAATTCTAAGATGACGCTAATCATATCGCTTACACCGCTAAAGGGCAATTTGATTATGTCATTCTCATGGTTCAGATGGATGGCTTATTTACAATAAATTCAGCAGGGTTACAAAGCCAGTTTATCCTTGTTTTTAGCAAATAAGGCCGGTCCGATTCCTTTGACCTGTTGAATATCTTCAATTGTTTTAAATTTACCGTTTTTCTGCCGGTATTCAATGATCGCTTCCGCTTTCTTCTGCCCGATGCCATTTAACTGCTGTAACTGTTCAATACTGGCCTGGTTCAGACTGATTTTATCAGCAGCTGAAGAGGCGGATAATGCAGGTTTAGCCAGATAATGATTGTTTTCAGATACGGGGATAGCAGCAGCGATTTTCTTCTTCAGGCGTGCATCATGTTGCTGCTGACGTACTTTCCATTCTGCATAATCGGTTGCAGTTGCGTGTACTGTTCCAATTGAAGTATAGGCCAGCCAAATACCTAGCAGGACAGTATTAATCCATGCTGGACCTATGCGATGTTGTACTTTTTTCATGAGCGGCTCTTTGTTTTAATTCTAATTTGGCCTGTTCCCAGAGCTGATCCAATTCAGCCAATGACAGGCTTTCCAGATTGAGGTGCTGTTGTTCTGCCCGATCTTCCATCAGGGCAAAGCGGGTCCGGAATTTATGGATCGTGCCCAATAATGCCATCTCGCTTGAGACACCAAGTTTACGACCAACATTCACCAGTGAAAATAAGCAGTCACCAAATTCTTCGAGTATTTCATCGGAATTTTGTCCAGCAACGGCTTCTTTGAGTTCAGCCAGTTCTTCTTCCAGCTTGCTATAGGCACCCGCAACATCTGGAAAATCAAAGCCAATTTTGGCGACATTTTTCTGAATCTCCTCCGCCTGTTGCAGTGCAGGCGCATGCTTAACCTCATCCAAACGAGAACGTGGCTTACCCTGTTTTTCTTTCTGCTTGATTTCTTTCCAGAGCACCGAGACATCTTCAGAGCTCAGCTGTGCAAACTGTTCAGCCTGAAATACATGCGGATGGCGTCGGATCAGTTTATCGGTAATCGCCTGCACCACATCCTGAAAATCAAAAGCGCCCTGCTCGCTATACATTTGTGACTGAAACACGACCTGTAACAGCAGATCACCCAGCTCATCCCGCACTTCATTGGTTTGGCCAGAGCGCACCGCTGCTTCAACTTCATAGGCTTCTTCAATCGCATATTTGGTCAGAGATTCGGGAGTCTGCTGCTGATCCCATGGACATTTTTCACGTAACTCACGCATGACTTGGAGTAATTGTTCCACTGTAAAACCTCTTCTTTACCAAATAGCCGCATTATTTTGCCTGTTTCTTGCTATGCTCAAGAAAAAAAGACAATAAGGAGATCAAGCACATGCACAGTATATTGATTAGTGGTGCAGCACAAGGAATTGGTGCCGCAACAGCCAGGCTATTTTACCAGCAAGGTTATAAAGTCGGAATTTATGATATTAATCTTGAACAGGCAGAACAATTGGCCCAGCAACTCGGTGAACATGCCAAAGCCGGCTTTCTGGATGTAACCGATTATGCTTCTTGGGAAACCGCTCTATCTGAATTCGCACCCTGGGCCGGTGAAATTAATATTCTGGTAAAAAATGCCGGAATTTTATATTCCGGTCCTTTTGAAGAAACGAATATTACCGATCACTATCGTACCCTTGACGTGAATATCAAAGGCGTCCTGAATGGCTGTCATGCTGCTTTGCCCTATTTAAAGCAGGCTTCCTTTGCTCGGGTCATTAACCTGTCTTCAGCATCGGCGATTTATGGCCAAGCGGATCTGGCTTCCTATGCAACTAGTAAATTTGCGGTTCGCGGTTTGACTGAAGGCTTGGATATTGAATGGCAAAAATATGGCATTCGAGTATTCGATGTGATGCCGCTTTTTGTTAGCACTGCAATGGTGAAAGATATGCAGGCTGAAAGTATCAAAAAAATGGGTGTGCATTTGAAAGCTGAGGATGTTGCACAAGATATTTTCAAATTGGCACAGTTAAAGGACTCCATCTGGCAAGTGACGCATCATCCGGTCGGATTCAAGAGTAAGTTTTTATTCCATTTATCTCGAATGAGTCCACAGTTCGTTAACCGGCTGAGTAATTTAATGATTGCCAAACAATAAGAAATATTTTGGGCTTACTCTACTTTCAAATAGCTTGATGAATCTGAATCGTTGGAAATCTTAGACCTTTACAGGAATGCTCACTTTGCCAGGCCACAGTGAGCATGCAGCCCGCTAAAATATAATTCTGATAGGCATAAATTCCAATTTCTGGATGTTCACAACGTCCTCCATCCTGATGTGGATGAATCTGGGTATTCAGCTCATTCAGGTTTATCCGGATTCCAAGTCCTGACGCTTTTAGGACCGCCTCCTTGGTGGTCCAGACTTTAAACCAGTATTCAGGATCATAATCCAATGCCTGCCACTGCTTCAGCTCTTCAGGATGAAAAGCGTGTTGAGCTAAGGCTTCAAAACGTACATTTCGACTCAGCTCTTCAATGTCAATTCCCAAATTCTGAATACGTTTGCTTGTTGCTAATGCATAGAAGTTTTGGCTATGGGTATGATTAAAACCAAAGTCGGGATGGGCTGAAAGATAGGGCTTGCCGTATTTGGTTGTAGTAAAATCTTGATGGTCAATAACACAACCTAAATGTTCAGCCATCAACTGATTACGATAGCTATAAATTAATTGTTTACGCTGCTGAATATAGGTTTTCCGATCTAAGTCTTGTAAATGTCTAAGTCGCGGTGCCAGCGCGATCCAATCAATATGAATAATAGACTTCAAAAATAGTCGCCCTTATAAAAAATGTTAATCTTAGGGCCGTCAGTATAAATCAACCTGATTGCCTCTCTGACAAACTATAGCTAATATCTTAAAATATATTTTAATAAAACTTAAATAAAACAATAAAATATACTGTAAATCAAAATAAATAATTGAGCTTTCAAGCTATTTTTAATCGAATAAAAAATAGTTACAATCCAACTACAATTTTATACATAGAAAAACAGAGGGTCATATGTTTAAGCGAATCATACTCAGTACGACAATTGCTTTACTATCATTTTCAACACAAGCTGGCTCCTGGCTAGAAGCTGCTACTGCAGTTATGGGAGCTAGAAACGGCGCAATCATGGATCAGGCTGAAGCAAATATGGAGCGTAGCCGCGCACAGGCGAATGCTGCTGTTGCACGTGCAGACCGTGCTTATGCTTCTAATTATAATAATGCTTCAAATCAAAATAACGGTGTCTACTCAACAACATACTTAAAAGGATTAGATTGTACAGATTTGGCAGTAGAAGCGCGCAGCTTTGAACGCACCTTAGAGGCAAGTCAAAATGCACTCAACCAAGCGAATGCTCAAGCCAATAATCCTGTTTCTAAATTGGCAGGCATTGCAAGTGGTGCACTATCTGCTTTTGCAGGTCAATCACAAACAGTTGCGCGCGCAACTGAAATTACCAATGCTTTTACTGGTAATAATAATCAAAATAATATTGCTGCTTCTCAAGCCGATGCTGACGTAGCTTTAGCTAATCTTGAAAATATCCGTATTTATCAAAAAGCAAAAAAATGCTCAATCTAAAATATGAATAAAAAAAAGCCTGCTTTCGCAGGCTTTTTATTTAAATATGGCAATTAACCACGTTTAAATTTTTTCTCGGCTTTTTTGAATTTCTGTACATAACGACGGCGACGCGCAGCAGTACGTTCATCCAGTTGTGACTTGCGGCCTTCAAACGGATTCTCTGAAGTTTTAAATTCAATTTTTACTGGTGTACCTTCAAGTTTGTACACTTTACGAAATACGTTTTCCAGGTAACGGCGATAATCTGCAGGTGTCTTATCTACTTTATTACCATGAACCACGATAGTCGGTGGATTCTGTCCGCCCATATGCGCATAACGCATCTTAATACGACGACCTTGTACAGTAGGCGGTTGGTGTGCTTCAGTGGCATCATTCAGGATCTGGGTCAACTTCGCTGGTGATACTTTCAGATGTGAAGAATCATAAGCACGGTGAATCGATGGATACATCTCACCGACACCTGTACCGTGTAGCGCAGAAATCAAATGGATTTTCGCCCAAGGAATAAAGTCAAAACGACGCTCCACATCGAGCTTACATTGTTTACGATCATATTCGGACATGTTGTCCCATTTATTGATCGCAATCACCATGGCACGGCCAGCTTCCAATGCATAACCGATCAGGTGCAAATCCTGCTCTACAATGCCTTCACGGGCATCCACCACGATCACCACTACGTGCGCATCTTTCATCGCCTGCAAGGTTTTCACGATTGAGAATTTCTCAATCATTTCATCAACCTTACCTTTACGGCGTACCCCAGCGGTATCGATCAAAGTGTATTGACGACCATCACGCTCAAAAGGAATATAGATTGAGTCACGCGTCGTTCCTGGCTGGTCAAACGCTACAACACGCTCTTCACCCAATAGACGGTTTACTAGTGTCGATTTACCTACGTTTGGACGACCAATAATTGCAAGACGTAGACCAGTATTCTTGTCATGTTCTTCCGGACTTTCATCTTCAGGCACATCTTCAAGTACTTCTTCCAGCATTTGCTGTACACCACGGCCGTGGCTAGCAGCAACCTGCATAGGCTCGCCCATACCGAGTTTATAAAACTCGACCAAAGCAGCTTCGGCATGCACGCCATCAACTTTGTTGGCTACAAGGAAAACCTTTTTACCTAAAGTACGCAGTTCACGAGCAATCTGTTCATCAGATGCCAGAAGTCCGGCACGTGCATCGACCACAAAAATGATCATGTCAGCTTCATGGATCGCAGTTTTAGACTGCTCAGCCATATAGGAGTCAATACCGCCTTCATTTTCACCGATACCACCAGTATCCACAACAATGAAAGATTTGTTTTGATAGATCGCATCGCCATATTTACGGTCGCGTGTCAGACCTGCAAAGTCTGCCACCAATGCGTCACGGCTCTTGGTTATCTGGTTAAACAGAGTTGATTTTCCGACGTTCGGACGACCAATGAGCGCAATTACGGGTTTCATAGATTAACCTTTATTCAATATCAGGCTGTCTAAAAATGGCCTGAACATCAGAAAGTTTTGGAAGAAAAAGGGAATAGGATTAAAGCCTAAAATAAATAAAAACACGGGGCATTGAACATTCAATCACCCCGCGTAAAAAATACGGTTGGTTTATTTTAGCATAAGCCAAACAAAAATTAACGATTCTGCCAGATGCTTAATGCACCCTTGCGTGTAGAAACATAGAGCTGGTTGTCAATTACGCGTAAATGACGCACTTCACCAGAAGTTTTAGCACGGCCAATAATCTGCCCTGTTGATGGATCCAGCAGGTGCAATACCCCGTCTAAATCACCTACGACAAGTTCAGTTCCCAACATTACTGGATTGCTCAACTGACGATTCAACAACTGGTCATTTTCCCATAAAGGCTGACCAGTGGTAATTTCATAAGCGCTGATTTTACCGTCGGTTTGGGCAACAAAGACACCATTACCAACCACTTCCGGACGCTGGATACTGCTGGCATCTTCACTCCAGATCACCTGTTGTGAAGCCAGATCAAATACAGTCACCTGACCTTGATAGCTGGTGGTCACAATAAACTGACCTGCTACGACAGGATCACCGTCAATATCGATCAAACGCTGAATGTCCGAACGACCATCCGAGATCGCAACACGACGCTGTAATTTAGGCACGCCACTTAAGGCATCGATTGCATAAATATAAGCATTTGAAGTCGCAATCAATACATTACGCGCGTCTAAAGGCACCGGAGCCGCCATGCCACGCAGGCTAAACTGGACATTCGGTAAATCATAGGTCCAGACCTGAGCGCCTGAAGCCACTTCGTGGGCATATACAGTACCGTCATTGGTAACAGTAATTACGTGACCTGCATGAATTAGTGAAGGCGCCAAGATGGCACCAGTTAATTGTGCAGTCCAGCGTTGTTCGCCAGTCTGCTGATCTAGCGCGATCAATTGGCCTTTATTGCTGCCAACCACCACGATCCCATCAGCGGCTTCAACGCCAGAGCTTAAAGTATCTTTGCTGACTTTTTTCTGCCACAGGCGCTGCTTGCCATTAAAAGCAGTGACTTCACCCTTAGGGTCGATCGCAAATACGACTCCGTTATCCGCATCCAGACGTAAACGTAGCGGATCAGCCTTCTCTGTTGAAGAAACACTGGTCGAAAATACAGGAACAAGTGTTTTAGTCTGACTGATTTTTGGAAGTGGATTCGGTTTTACTTCTGGTACTTTATTGGTCTTACCCGCACAGCCAGCGAGTGCAAGAGTTAAAACAGTTAAAGCACAGGTGATTTTATATGTTCTGTTCATTCAGCTTCTTCCACTTGTGTTTCTATAATTGGGCGTTCGATTTCCGGGTCATCGACCAACACGCCTACGCTTTCGAGCTTAATTTGTAAAATTTGACGTTCTTCTTTACGTTCAATCAAAGCATCCCATGCACTTTGATATACTTTTTTGGCATTTTCAATATCATTTTTGGCAACATAGATATCGCCACGTGCTTCATCCGCTGTTGCTTTAAATGCTGGTTCAGTCACTGCATCTAAAGTTTTCAGAGCTGCATCATATTTTTTCTGTGCTAATTGTGCATAAGCCAGACGCAATTTAACGACCTGAACCAGGCCTTTATCGTCAACTTTAGAGTTTTCAACTTTTTGTAGTGCTCTCTCAGCGGCAGCATAGTCCTGCTTGTCATAAGCCAGTTTCGCCATGACCAACTGGGTTTGAATCGCTTGGGCTGAATCCGGTGCTTCTTTGACAATCTTGTCTGCAGTTTCAGACAGCTTGGCAAAAGCATCACCGTCTGCGGTCTGCGCTTCATCCATCAATTGCTGAACCTTGGCGGTCTGCATTTGCGATTCCGCCAGGTTTTTCTTCTGCCAATATTCCCATCCGAAAAAGGCAATCAGCGCAACCAGAATCCCGATAATGATCGAAGAACCATACTTCTTCGTGAAGGATTTTAAACTTTCAAGTTGTTCATCATCAGTCATTGCGCTCATGCGATTACCTTTTTCCTAATGTTTTATCGATTATTTTGAAGAAATTTTAGTACTGAAAAATGCGACAAAGTCAGCAAATGGCACAGTAGATTGCTCTGCAGTCGCCAGCTCTTTCACCGTAAAGCTTTGTGCTTCAAGTTCACGCTCACCGATAATGGCTGCATATAAAGCACCGGCCTGATCGGCTTTTTTCATTTGCGATTTCATTGAACCTTGAGAGCCGACTTTCAGGCGAATGTTACTGCCTGCAGCTTCCAATTGATCACGAATCTGTTCAGCCAATACCAGTGCTTTACCCTGAGAAGCAGGATCAGCAACCAGGAATACTTCGCAATCACGTACTGGAGTATTGTCTTCAACCTGTTCCAGTAGAAGCAATAAACGCTCCATCCCCATCGCGAAACCAACTGCAGGCACAGATTGATCCGCTTTGCCTTTCAATTGACCGACTAAGCCGTCATAACGACCACCGGCACATACAGTACCTTGCGAACCCAAATGAGTCGTAGTCCATTCAAATACGGTTTTGTTGTAATAATCCAGACCACGCACCAGTTTCTGATTGATCATGAAGTTAATACCAGCATCAGTCAGGTATTGTTGTAACTGGTTGAAATGCGCAAGTGTTTCTTCGCCCATAAAGTCATGCAGTTTAGGCGCATTTTCCAAGATGCTTTGTGTTTTGGCATCTTTGGAATCCAGAATACGCAGTGGATTAGTCGTCAGACGGCGCTGAGAGTCTTCATCCAGATCTGCTTTATGCGCCTGCAGGAACTCTACCAGTGCCGCACGGTAATTCGCACGTTCGTCAGACTCGCCCAATGTATTCAGTTCAAGTTGAACTTTGTCAGCAACGCCCATACGTTTCCATAGACGTGCGGTCATCAAGATCAGTTCTGCATCTTGATCAGGCGTTGCCACACCAAAGGTTTCCACGCCAAACTGGTGGAACTGACGATAACGGCCTTTTTGTGGTTTTTCATAACGGAACATCGGTCCGATATACCAGACTTTCGGGGTCGCACCGCGAAGCAGGTTATGTTCCAGCATCGCACGTACACAGCCTGCTGTACCCTCAGGACGTAAAGTCAGAGACTCAGGCGGATTACCTTTGTCCAGGAAGGTGTACATTTCTTTTTCAACGATATCTGTGGCATCACCGATCGAACGTTTAAACAGATTGGTCTGCTCAACCATCGGCAAACGAATCTGTTGATAGCCATAGGCATCCATCAGACCTGACAGATGCTGTTCAAGACGTCTCCAAGCTGGGGTTTGCGTTGGGAGAATGTCATTAAAACCTTTGATTGCGACGATTGAACTCATGATCTACTCAGAAAAACTTGTGCGAATAATTTCTTTTGATTTGGCTTCTTCAAGCTCGGAAACACGTTGACGAACCATTGATTCGATTTCATCAACCAGTTGATTGGTATCGATTAAATGGCTCTTTTCACCATTACGATACACCAGTGAGCGCGGACTTGCACCTACTACACCAATATCGGCTTCTTTGGCTTCACCCGGACCATTCACTTTACAGCCAATCACAGACACATCCATCGGAACACGAACATCTTCCAGGCGTTCCTCAAGGGTCTGCATCACTTTAATCACGTTAAATTCCTGACGTGAACAGCTTGGGCAGGCAATGAAGTTAATTCCGTTAGAACGAAGGCCCAGCGATTTCAAGATATCAAAACCGATCTTGATTTCTTCTTCAGGCTCAGCTGCCAGAGAAATACGCATGGTATCGCCAATGCCTTCCATCAGCAGACCACCCAAAGCAATCGCTGATTTTACTGAACCGGTACGATATACGCCTGCTTCAGTCACACCGAGATGCAATGGATTATCAATCTGTTTAGACAGCAGACGATAAGCATCCATAGTCAAAAACACATTTGATGCTTTGACCGATACTTTGAATTCATGGAAATTCAGACGATCCAGAATGTCGATATGACGCATCGCAGATTCCAGCAGTGCTTCACCTGTTGGCTCGCCATATTTTTTCTGGATATCTTTTTCCAGTGAACCGGCATTCACGCCAATCCGCATAGAAATGTCGTTATGACGTGCTGCTGCCACGACTTCACGAATCTTGGCTTCTGAACCGATATTCCCCGGGTTAATACGCAGACAGTCTGCACCCAGATCAGCAACAGCCAGCGCAATTTTATAGTCGAAGTGAATATCTGCGACCAGTGGTACGTCAACTTGCTTACGGATTTCACCAAATGCAGCCGCTGCTTCCATACTTGGAACAGAGACACGCATGATGTCTGCGCCTGCATCCACACAACGCTGAATTTGAGCAACAGTTGCTGCGACATCGCAGGTTTCAGTATTGGTCATTGACTGAACAGTGATCGGTGCATCACCACCGACATAGACAGAACCGACACGGATTTTACGTGTTGGACGGCGCTGAATTGGATTTACGATCATGATTTCGCCCTATATGCTCACCATTAACGTGATAAACGGAAATCTGCTTTTCCGTTAACCGTATAAGGTGACAATGCAATACTTTCATTATTTAAACTGAGTGATACTGCTGTCGCATCATCCAGTCGGATCTGGAATGGCGCTTCACCGTTCAGCTCTAAAGTAGATGCCTGACGGCCAGTGGCCAGCACGTTACCGCCTGCATCTACAATATGCACAGAGGTCGGACGGCTAAAATCAAGCTTGAGCTGATCACCGGACATGGCAGCACCCGCATCCAGATTTAAAATTTCGACATCAGAAGAGGTGTCCGCAACTTCGGCACTATTCTCGCTGCTCTCTGACCAGTTCTGAATCATCGCGACCAGTGCACCCAAGATCAGCACCACAACCAGTGCAATCAGGCCACGCTTTAACCATTTGCGGTTACGATCACGCTTTGAACCTGGCAATTTACCCATGATCTTGATTGGAGAATCTTTCAGGGCATGCGTTGCAACCATACCGGTATCATTGGCATAAATTTCATCAAAACGCTGAATCAGGCTAGATGCATCGACACCGAGATATTTGGCATAGGTGCGGTAATAGCCCTTGATAAAGGTTGCTTCAGGCAAGGATTTATAATCATCCTTTTCCAAGGCATTCAGGGTCTTTACCGGAATATTGAGTTCTTTGGCAACGTCTTCAAGCTCACGTTGCTGATTAATACGAATCTTGCGTAAGTACTCGCCTGGACGCTGAACATTTCCTAACGCGTTTGGAGCTACGCTCGAATTATTCGAATCTGAATTAGGATTTACTTCCATACGGCCTCAGTACTGTACTGTAATTGCAAATAACGTTGGTATTCCGGGCTTTCAGGGAACAATGCACGTAATTGATTGACCAATACCTGCATGCCTAACTGATCGCCACTGGCACGCGCAGTGCGAATGCCAATCCAGAGCGCACGGGCACTCTGGTTTTTCTGCCCCACGCCACGTACAAACTGTTCATACATTTGAGTCGCGGCCGGGAACTGCTGGTTCAGATAAAAAATTTCTGCCAACTCTAACATTGATATATACGAAGCGCGATTAGCCTGTAGTGCCTGTTTGAATGATTTTTCAGCATTCGCCAGATCCCCCTGTTTCAGGTAAATCCGCCCCATATTTTCAAGGGCACGAAATCGCTGGTCATAACCTAAAGTTGCGCCAGCAATTTCGAACTGCTCAATCGCATCTTTATAGCGCTCAAGCTGATATAAATAGGTGCCGTAGTTATTTCGTGCCTGGGCATTCTTTGGATCTGCCGAAATTGCACGCTTGAAATAACCTTCGGCTTTTTCAAGATTAGGTTTACTGCCTTCCTGCTGAAGCAGCACCCCCATCATCATATTGGCTTGCGAATCACGCGGATTAGTTTCCAGTGCCTGATCCAGCGCACGTTTGGCTGAATCCAGATCACCGTTTTTAAGATATTCAACCGCCAACTGAGTACGAACCTTGGTGGCTTTTTCCGGATCCTTCTGACCTAGATCTGGCGTTTGACACGCAGTTAAAACCAAAGACCCACATACTACTGAAACCAAAGCAAGTTTAGATGTCAGACTACTCAATTGGCGACCTCTTGTTATCCTTGTGAGCGCATAATCTCATTGGACTGCGCAATTTTCTTTTTCCACTGTTCCGCACGACGGGTACGGTCAGCAACTTGTCCTACCAGTTGTCCACACGCAGCGTCGATATCATCACCACGTGTCTGACGAATCGTACACACAAAACCGGCATCAGACAAAGTTTTTTGGAAAGAAATAATCCGGTTACGGCTTGAACGGCCATATGGCGCATGCGGGAACGGGTTAAATGGAATCAGGTTAATCTTGCTTGGCAGATCTTTGAGCAGCTTGATCATCTGCTGGGCATGTTCAGGCTTGTCATTTACGCCATCCAGCATTACGTATTCGATGGTTACGTGCTTACGCGCACTTTCATTACCATCTTTAGTGATATAACGCTGACAAGCGGCAATAAGCTGCTCTAGCGGATATTTTTTATTGATTGGCACCAGTTCATTACGCAGTTCATCATTGGTTGCGTGTAATGAGATCGCCAAAGCCACATCAATATCTTGGGCCAACTGGTCAATTTTCGGCACGACACCAGACGTTGAAAGCGTCACGCGGCGTTTAGACATGCCATAAGCAAAATCGTCCAGCATAATGCGCATAGAATTTAATACAGCGTCATAGTTCAGCAATGGCTCGCCCATACCCATCATCACCACGTTGGTCACTGAACGCTCACGCTCAGCCACAGGCACTTCTTCCATATAGGAATAGTTGGCCATCCACAACTGACCGATGATTTCAGCTTGAGTCAGGTCACGCTGGAAACCTTGCTTACCGGTTGAACAGAATGAACAGTCTAGGGCACAGCCCACTTGTGAAGAAATGCACAGGGTCTTACGTGAGCCGGTTTTGTCTTCTGCCGGAATCAACACGGTTTCAACCAGAGAACCGTCACCATCACCGACACGGAACACCCATTTACGGGTACCGTCTTTGGAATAGTTTTTATGCACCACTTCTGGCGCTTTAATTTCACAAATCTTTTCGAGTTTTTCACGCAGCTTGCCCGAGATATTGGTCATCTCGGCAAAATCAGTCACGAAATACTGATGAATCCATTTCATCACCTGACCGGCACGGAACTTCTTCTCGCCCATATCTTCGAAGAATTTTTCCATTTGCGGACGTGACATGCCTAGTAAGTTCACTTTTTCCACAGAATTTTGCTGTGCAGGAGTGGACGGAGATTGTTGCTGTGCATCAGAAACTGCTGATGTAGCGACCACTTCAGTACTCATGTGTATACCTAAACCATGTCTAAAGATGAAAGGAGAAGCTCAATATCTGAGCAAAGAATTATTCAGAGAATAAAAAAACCAGATAAGTATAATAACACTTATCTGGTTTGAATACTGCGTATTAACGAGTACGTGGAGCAATCTCAGTTTGCGCGAAGAAGTAGTTAATTTCGCGGTCAGCAGATGCTACAGAGTCAGAACCGTGAGCAGCGTTTTCGTCGATGCTTACAGCGAAGTCTGCACGGATTGTACCAGGAGCAGCTTCTTTAGGGTTAGTCGCGCCAAGGATGTCACGGTGAGCAAGAACAGCGTTTTCGCCTTCAAGAACTGAAACAACAACTGGACCAGAAGTCATGAATGCAACTAGGTCACCGAAGAAACCACGTTCTTTGTGCTCAGCGTAGAAGCCTTCAGCTTCAGCTTGAGTCAGGTGTTTCATTTTAGTCGCAACGATTTTAAGACCTGCTTTTTCGAAACGAGCAAAGATGTCACCGATGTGGTTTTTAGCAACTGCGTCTGGTTTTACGATAGATAATGTACGTTCAATAGCCATGATTGGCTCCTTAAGTCAATTGTTGACATGAAAATTTGCCGCATTATACCGAATAATGGACTTTTTTCTGCCTTTAAACTGTAAAAAAATTGCTTTTTTCAAACTGGCAATTAACGTGCTTCGTCAATCCATGCCATTTGAATAGCTTCCAGAAGCCCTTCGGTTGATTTGGTTGGATCGTCTTCAAAATCAGGAAGTGCACATACCCAGGCATGCAGGTCGGTAAAGCGAACCCATTGCGGATCCACGTCTGGATGCGCTTCATACAATTCAATCGCGATATCGAGGGTATCTGTCCAACGTAAACCCATGTCTATTCCTAAGCCTATTTACTGTGATGTAGTACTTTAGCAAATCTGCAAAATTCTGCGAGTCTTTGCCGGATCATCTCGTGATTTTTTACAACATGATATTAAAAAAAGGTGCCGTAAATACAATCATGGTGGCCACCAGCGCGCCCAATATGGCTCCTACCGCCACATCACTTGGATAATGCAAGCCTAAAACCATTCGGGAGATCGCGACCAGAATGGCAAATGGCAACATTAAAAACAGCAAAAAAGGTACGATATAGCCCAGCACAATGGTCACCATCACTGCATGCAAGGTATGTCCCGAAGGAAAACTAAAATGATCCAGCGGATGCTCACAGAGCCGAATCACCTGATGAACCTGATAAGGACGTGGACGTACTGTTTTGGTTTTTAGAAGTTTATAAATCAGAGTTCCGACCATACTGCCAAACACCAGATAAACAATCTGCAAGGTATACATCAAACCCTGAATCAGCCAGACGGCAATGAGCATCAAATACCAGAATACGCCATTGCCCAACCGGCTAATGATTTTGAAAAAAGCTGCAATGCGTTCTGAATGTGAAAAATGATTAAGATAAATACAGCCTTTTAAATCAATTTCTAAAAATTTTAGTTTTGCATTCTGAAATTTCATTGTAGAGCTCTTATTGTTTTATGCCCTGTATTTCAGGTTTTGCACGACTGAAAAATAGAGCTTGTTCAAATTGACACATGAGATAATCGCCATTCACCTTTTTAGTTTCTTAATGCCTACATCCTTCTGTAATCGTTATAAATCGCTTAATTCAGACATCTAACAGATGAATTCTTGCCACTATCTCAACCTACTCAGCCAACCTGTCCAATCATGTTGCACCTGTAAATCAGTACGTCCATGATCATTAGCGATCACTGCTCCACCGCTGGCCATCGCCTCCTGCACTATATTTTCTAACCTTTCAATCCGACCAATCCTTGAATTGTTAATAGATGATTTATGTGTACTGATATTTATTGAAATAAGTCTGGATCACTACATTCAATTCATTCTTTGAGATTAATTATCTAGCCTTTAACAAAACCTGAGAAAGATCGAATGTGCTTCGAGTATAGTGCAGTTATAACGCCTAAGACTTTGGTGAAAATGTATCTGGAAGCCGGTCCTTGCCTTGCTCTTGCTCAAAATTTGGTTATTCCCAAGCATTTAAAAGTTAATGAGATATAACTATCCATACTTTTGATCAAGTATGAAATTAAGGTGTGACTGTTTTATGAATTGATTTTTTAATATTTAAAGAAAGATATAATTTTCAAATTGATTAGAAATTGCTTTACTTCTTTTGGCCGGAACTAAAATAAAAAAATATGGGTTAGCTTTTATACTATTCTTCGGCTTTGTTGCACAAAGATTTGAAATACAAAGCGCCCCTAATTGAGCCAAATTTAAGGCGTAACTTGGGTAAGTGGTCGACCTAATTCCGTAAATCTGTTAAGGACTGCTACACGTGCATGGATCTCATTCACTTGGCTATCAAAACTCCTTGC
>NZ_JBHDVN010000015.1:0-69041 GCF_046635365.1 Acinetobacter sp. NIOH-H-8 | reverse complement strand
CTTTGATTTTGGCTGATTTGTCAGAGCCATCCAGAGTTGCCACTAATTCAATCGGGCCCTCCAAACGTTCAAGTAGTGTTTTTAATTGAGCTGAAGTATTTTGATCTAACATTGCTAACGTCTCCAAAGGAGTAAGAATTCATTCGATAAGTAGATATTAAGCTAAATCGATAAATAGATAAAACAGTTTGTTTTTATAAATTTGATCGGTTTTGCAAATGTATTGAAAAATTCATGATTAATTTCAAGCTTATATATGGATGCTTAGCATGAATTTTCAAGTAGTTTAGAATGATATTGCTCTTTTTCTGTTAATATCAGAATTCTGCATTTGAGAGTTGAACGATGGAATTACAACGCGGTATTTATCAACATTATAAGGGTAAACTTTATCAGGTCCTGCATGTGGCAACACATAGTGAAACGGAGGAAAAGCTGGTGGTTTATCAATGTCTTTATGGTAACTATTCGATTTGGGTTCGACCGCTATCCATGTTTACGGAAAGTATTAATACCAGTGATGATCGTGAAGTAGAACGCTTTAAATTGGTTCAGGCACTTTAATCAATCCATAAAAAATTTATTTAGATCACCTCAGGGAAGAGCAATGAATCAATTACAACATTTTGAAAGTTTCATGCAGGAGCTGTATAAGACCTTTCATGCGCATGATCTTCAGCAAACTGAACGTCTGCAACGCTATCGAAATATTGAGCCTGAATCAGGCCGATTTTTATCATTACTCATTCGTGCCCAGCAGTCCAAACGTATTCTGGAAATTGGGACTTCTACAGGCTATTCCACTTTATGGCTGGCCGAGGCTGCCCGGCAGACTCAAGCGATGATTACAACATTAGAAATAGATGCAGAAAGAGTTGCGCAGGCCGAGCAGTATGCAAATCGGCTAGGCTTAAAGGATTTGATTGATTTTAAAGTGACAGATGCCTTGTATTATCTGCAAGCTGAGCAGGACGTATTTGATTTTATATTGTTAGATGCGGAACGTGATGCTTATGTGGATTATTGGACCCATTTGGCCCGATTGCTCAAGCCAAAAGGTGGAGTATTGCTGGTGGATAATGTGATTTCACATGCTGCGGAAGTAGAAGAATTTATTCAGCTGATCCAGCAGGATTCACGTTTTATCATGAGTACATTGCCGATTGGAGCTGGCTTACTCATGGTGACTTATCGTTAAGCAGAAATTAGTTAAATTAAAACAGGCAAACTCGGTCGAAATGTAAGTTGTATTCAAGATATTTCTGTACAAAGGCCATTTTATCTTGGCGTCTTAACAGGTTGTCATAAACAAATTCGGGAACAGGATGGTAGAGCTCTATATCGCCATTGCTATAAATGATTTTCAGGTGGCGGCTAGAAGGACTATAAGCCCATGAGATCACGGTTAGCAGTTTTTGCATACGTTTTCCTCCACTGAATATTATTATCTTATGTCTTGAACTTATGCCAACTGACATTGAAGATGTATAACTGAATTGTAAGCATAAGTAGGGTATTGTTATGAAGAGGATGCAATATGCATGCCTGATTTTTATATGATCTTTAAAGTGAAAAATAAAGATTTGGCAGGATGGCTTTAGATAGAAGAAAAAGGAAAATAAAACGGTTGGCCAATAGAGCAATCAAATAAATGTTCAAATAAAAAACCACGCTAAAAGCGTGGTTTTTTATTTGAATCAGTTCAATCTAATACAGATTAGATTTTACCAACTAGGTCGATTGAAGGAGCAAGAGTTGCGTCGCCTTCTTTCCATTTAGCTGGGCAAACTTCGCCTGGGTGAGCGTGTACGTATTGAGCTGCTTTAACTTTACGAAGAAGTTCTTGAGCATCACGACCGATACCGCCAGCGTTGATTTCAACGATTTGGATTTTACCTTCTGGATCGATCACGAAAGTACCACGGTCAGCAAGGCCGTCAGCTTCGATTAGTACGTCGAAGTTTTTAGCAAGAGTCCAAGTAGGATCGCCAACCATTACGTATTGGATTTTTTTGATTTCTTCAGAAGAATCGTGCCAAGCTTTGTGAGTGAAGTGAGTGTCAGTAGAAACTGAGTAGATTTCAACGCCTAATTTTTTGAATTCTTCGTAGTTGTCAGCAAGGTCGCCAAGTTCAGTTGGGCAAACGAAAGTGAAGTCAGCTGGGTAGAAGAATACTACAGACCATTTACCTTTAAGATCAGCTTCTGTTACTTCGATGAATTTACCATTTTGGAACGCAGTTGTTTTGAACGGTTTAACTTCAGTATTAATTAAGCTCATCATTGTCTCCATGATTGAGGTTTGTATTTAATTTCCAATAGGGTACAGAAATTATTTTTCTTGCTGAAACAGTATTTTTACATAACATACATCGGAAAAACCGAATTAAGCTAAAAATAAAACACCATCAGCGCAAACAGCATTGCTCTTGATATAAATGATTCAACCGTAGAATGGTGAATACATCATGACAAGACTCACCCCGGTTTAATGCCTCTTCAGACATGATGCCGCAAGCAGTAAAATTCAAGGGCAAAAATTAAAAAATTATAAAAATATTCAAAATGGTCGTTCTTTCGCTTAGGGGCAATACAGCGTAAAATAGCTGCCTATTGTCTTTTTTTATATCAGGTGTTTTCTCAGTGCAGAGTCCTTTAAATGTAGATCAGCTCGTTATGGCGCGTGACCGTCATCGTTTAAATCGACTCCAAAAAGGTAAAGACGCCAACCAAAAGCAATATCAAGAATTATTTGAAAAATCGCATGCCAAAGTCATGCAGCGTATCGAACGCATCCCCAATATCAAGCTGAATCAGGATCTGCCTGTTACCCAGTATGCAGACAAGCTGATTGAAGCGATCCAGCAACATCAGGTCATTATTGTGGCTGGTGAAACCGGTTCCGGTAAAACTACGCAATTACCACAAATCGCCATGCTGGCAGGTCGAGGCCTGACTGGTCTGATTGGCCATACCCAGCCACGTCGTCTGGCTGCGCGTAGCGTCTCACAGCGTATTGCAGAAGAAGTTGGCGAAAAACTGGGTGAATCAATTTCCTTTAAGGTCCGTTTTAATGAACAGGGCTCGCAGGATTCGATTGTCCGTTTGATGACGGATGGTATTTTATTGGCAGAGTTGGCCAATGACCGGTTCCTGACCAAATACGACACCATTATCATCGATGAAGCGCATGAACGTTCGCTGAATATCGATTTCATCATGGGCTATCTCAAGCAGCTGTTGCCGCGTCGTAAAGATCTAAAAGTGATCATTACCTCGGCAACGCTGGATGTAAACCGTTTCAGTAACTACTTCAATGGCGCACCGATCTATGAAGTGGAAGGGCGTAGCTATCCGGTAGAAGTGCGTTATCGTCCAATTTCTGAAATGAGCATTGTCGGCAGTGATGACGACGAGTTTGATGATTTTGAAGAAAATCTGCCCCGTGCAGTGGTTGCAGCAGTAGAAGAATGTTTTCAGGATGCACAGGAAAAAGGTCATCCTGAACATGCCGATATCCTGATTTTTGCCAGTACCGAACAGGAAATTCGTGAACTGCAGGAAACCCTGATCAAGCATGGTCCACGTCATACGGAAGTGTTACCACTCTACGCACGATTAGCATTAGCAGAACAGCAAAAGATCTTTAATCCATCCGGTGGCGGTCGACGGATTATTATCGCCACCAACGTAGCAGAAACAGCATTAACTGTTCCGAATATTCGTTATGTGATTGATAGCGGTTTTGCCCGTATTTCCCGTTATAACTATCGTTCACGGGTGCAGCGTTTACCGATCGAAGCGGTTTCTCAAGCTGCTGCCAATCAGCGTAAAGGCCGTTGTGGCCGTATTGCGCCAGGCGTCTGTGTTCGTCTGTACAGTGAAGAGGACTTTTTAAGTCGTCCTGAATTTACCGAACCTGAGATTAAACGGACCAATCTGGCATCCGTTATTTTACAGATGCAAAGTCTGGGCCTAGGTTCACTGGAAGATTTTGATTTCATTGAGCCACCAGATCACCGCCTGGTCAATGATGGTCGCAAGCTCTTGATTGAGCTTGGGGCAATGGTGGAGAAGAGTAAAGCCCCTCTTTCTGAAAGAGGGGTTGGGGGAGATTCTACTAATCCTCCTAAATCCTCCTTTATGAAAGGAGGACTTCAAGGCAAGGGAGATTCTCTAACCAAGAGCGGTCAACAAATGGCAAAAATGCCAATTGATCCACGTCTGGCGCGAATGATTCTTGGCGGTGCGCATTTTGGTGCGCTGAATGAAGCTTTGGTGATTGTCGCGGCGCTGGCAGTACAAGACCCACGTGAACGTCCTGCGGATAAGCAGATGCAGGCTGATCAGAAACATGCCTTGTTCCGTGAAGCAGATTCAGATTTTTTGTTTTATATCAAGCTCTGGGATACCCTGCATAACAACCGTGAAAGTATGAGCGAAAACAAACGTCGTACTTTTGCACGGAATCATTTCTTGAGCTGGTTACGTCTGCGTGAATGGAAGAAAACTCATGAGCAGCTGGTGGATCTGGCTAAAGGCTTAAAACTGTCCTTTAATGAAAAGAAAGCCAGTTATGAAAATCTGCATCGCGCTTTATTGACTGGCTTACTGTCTTTTATTGCCAACAAGACTGATGAACGTAATGTGTTTATGGCAGTTCGTCAGCAGAAAGCACGAATTTTCCCGGCATCAACGCTGCACAAGACGAATACCCCATGGGTGATGGCTTTTGAAATGGTTGAAACCTCGCAGGTGTATTTACGGACTCTAGCGAAAATTGAGCCGGAATGGATTCTGCTAGCTGCGCGTGACTTGCTGAAACATCATTATTTCGAACCGCACTGGTCGAAAAAAGCGGGTGTAGTCAATGCCTATGATCAGATTTCGTTATTCGGTCTGATCATCGAGCCGAAACGTCCGGTCAATTATGAGAAAGTGGATCAGCCAGCTGCACATGAAATCTTCCTGCGTGATGCACTGACTACTGGCAATCTCGGTATTAATCCACCATTCCTGAAGCATAATCTGCTGAAACTGGAAGAAGTGGAACGGGTCGAAGACAAACTGCGCCGTCGTGATCTGGTGGTGGATGAAGAAACCATTTACCAGTTTTATGCCTCTAAAGTGCCGCCTGAAGTAGCCAGCCGCCGCAGTTTTGAAGACTGGCGTGCCACAGTAGAGCCACATGATCCACGTTATCTGTTTATTGATGATGATGCTCTGTGGCTGAATGATCGTCCGACCACACAACAGTTTCCGGATTATTTACGTAATGGTGAATTGCGTCTGGCGACCAGTTACCGTTTTGACCCAAGTCATGATGAAGATGGTGCAACAGTTAAAATTCCGCTACAGGCTTTGCCACAGGTCGATGAAAATATCTGGTCATGGGGTGTTCCAGGCTGGCGTCTGGATCTGATCGAAGCTTTATTAAAGACTTTGCCTAAAGATAAACGCCGTAGTCTGGTGCCGATTCCAGATACTGCGAAAAAGCTGGCAGCCCGTATTGATGCGGTAAATTTACGTGAGCATATTTTCAGTTTTCTGGCTTTCCAGTTGCGTGGCGAGCAGATTATAGAAAAAGATTTCAGCCTGGATCGGGTTGAGCAATATCTCTTGCCTTTGATCAAGGTGATTGATGAAAAAGGTCGTGTGATTGAACAAGGCCGTGATCTGGCCGAGTTAAAAGCCCGTTGCCGTACTGAAACTCATAGTCCGGTGAAACAGTTAAAAGGTGAATTTAAAACTTTTCCGGAAAACTTTGTCTTTGAAGCGTCGCAAAAAGTGACGGGTGTAGTGGTCAAGCAATATCAGGCACTGGTTCCGACCAAAGACTTTGCTGCACTGGAACAGAAAGATGAATCTGGTGTCGTGATTCAGACCTTTAATGATCAGGCTGAAGCCGTCAAACAGCATCGTGAAGGGATCATTCGGCTGGTGCATATGCAGCTCGGAGATCTGGTGCGTCAGCTGAAAAAACAGATTTCCAAACCGCTGGCACTGGCATATTCACCGCTTGGCGATAAGGCCCAACTGGAGCAAATGTTAGTTTATGCCACACTCCACCTGTCAATTAATGAGCTGCCTGTCAATATGCAAGAGTTCCAAAAGTTGGTAGAGGATGTAAAAAAATCTTTCCTGACTCATGGCCAGACTGCACTGAAAGAAATCACGGATATTTATATCCAGTGGCAGGAAATTCGTCGTAAATTACTGGTTTTAGACCCATCTATATTTGGAAAAAATATTGATGATATTGAGGATCAGCTTGATTTGATGAGTCTTTCTGACTTCGTTTATCGGAAACCTTCCGACGTATGGTCAGAATTTCCACGTTATTTGAAAGCCCTGATCTTGCGTTTAGAGCGCTTGCCAAATAACCTACAGAGGGATGATTCCGCCATTGACCAAATTGATCCGTGGATGGAAAAATTATTTAAGTTTAAAAATGACGCTCGCCTTAAAGAATTGTATTTTATGGTTGAGGAGTTAAGGATCTCATTGTTTTCTCAACCGATGAAAACGAAAACACCCATTTCTCCAACTCGCCTGCAAAAAGTATGGGAACGTCTTGGAATCAGTTAAGATATAGGTCATTTTGAGAAGGAGTTTTACATGGGCATCCGTATTACGGGTACTGGCTTGTTCCATCCGGAAGATGTCATTACCAATGAAGAGTTAGTTGAAAGTTTAAATGCTTATGTGGAACTGTATAATCACGAAAATGCAGATAAAATCGCTGCAGGCGAATTAGATGCGCGTCGTGGTTCTAGCGCAGAATTTATTGAAAAAGCGTCAGGCGTACAACGCCGTTATGTGTCAGAAAAAACTGGCATCCTCGATCCAAAACGTTTACGTCCAAATCTACGTGAACGTTCAGATGATGAAATTTCCCTTCAGGCAGAATGGGGCGTGATCGCAGCAAAACAGGCGATGGAAAATGCTGGTGTCACTGCTGAAGATATCGATGTTGTGATCCTGTCATGTTCAAATCTGCAACGTGCTTATCCTGCGGTTGCGATTGAAATCCAGACTGCTCTGGGTATTCAAGGTTATGCGTATGACATGAACGTCGCATGTTCAGCAGCAACTTTTGGTTTAAAACAGGCTGCCGATGCCATCAAAGCAGGTGCACGTCGTGTATTGCTGGTAAATGTCGAAATTACCTCTGCACATACCGATTTCCGTTCACGTGACTGTCACTTTATTTTTGGTGATGTCGCAACTGCATCGATCATTGAAGATACTGAAACTAAAACCGGTTTCGAGATTCTGGATACATCATTATTTACCCAGTTCTCAAACAATATCCGTAATAACTTCGGTTTCCTGAATACGTCTGAAAATGCAGATATTGACGACAAACGTTTCCGTCAGGACGGTCGTAAGGTATTTAAAGAAGTGTGTCCACTGGTTGCCAAGATGATTACTGCTCAACTTGAGAAAAATCATATTGCACCTACAGATGTAAAACGCTTCTGGTTGCACCAAGCCAATGCCAGCATGAATGAATTGATTCTGAAACTGGTAGTGGGTAAAGAAAATGCCAAACCAGGTCTGGTACCTATCATTCTGAATGAGTTTGCCAATACTTCTTCCGCAGGTGTCATTATTGCCTTACATCGTACTGCAAATGAAGTTGAAGACGGCGAATATGGCGTACTGTGTTCATTTGGTGCAGGCTATTCAGTGGGTTCAATCCTGGTACAAAAACGCGTGGCGTAAGCCGGGAGTATATTTTGCAGGTCAAGCATGACGCAGCATGGATCAGGCGCTTAAGTGCCTTATCCAAACTGTATTTCACGCCTACTTTTTTAGGGGCTGAAAATATTGATGCCAGTCGACCTGCAATGTATGTCGGTAATCATTCCATGTATGGCATCTTTGATGCGCCAATGCTGATTGATTACCTGTACAATGAACATCAAGTGGCTGTGGTCAGTATTGCTGATCATAGCCATTTTTATGTGCCGCTATGGCGTGAAGCAGTGAAGAAATTTGGTGCTATTGATGGTATACAGGACTATGTGCGCTCAGCTATGCAGCAAGGCTACTCGATTCTGGTCTTTCCGGGTGGTGGCCGTGAAGTGCTGAAACGGGAAGGTGAGCAGTATCAGCTGATCTGGAAAGAGCGTTACGGTTTCCTGAAATTAGCACAAGAGTTTCAATACGATATTGTCCCTTTTGCTGCACTCGGCGGTGATGAAATCTATGAGATTGGATTTGATGCCAATAAGATCATTCAACATAAGTATTTTCAAAAATTATTAAAAATTCCCCAACTCAATAAATTATTACGTCATGGTGACGTGATTCCTTCCTTACCTAAAAATCTGTTTCCCAAACGCTTGCCTTTTTATTTTCAGTTTATGCCGCGGCAGCCAATTCATCATGTGCAGCACGAGAATGATCTGATTGATTTTCGTGAGTATTTACAACACAAGATCTATCAGGGGCTAGAACTGTTGGCTGACAGACGTCGGCAAGATGAAGTCTAGGTCTTTTCATCATTCCTGCTTTGCTTTACATTGAGATCGAATCGTCTAAAAAATCACCATGCTTCAATTTCTGTAATAGAAAGGAAAAAGCGATTTTAAAGGATTGAAATTCAGTAGGTCTGTAACTCAATAGGGTTAAAACGAAGGGGGAAATATGGAACAGGAGGGTTTGTTACTGCCATTCAGACAGCTCGCTGAACAATGCCTCAGTATTTTTCCTGAGTTAAATCAGCTGTATCTGGATCAAATGGCGCTTATTGGTCATGTGAATGCCCAGAATTTGTTCAGGATTCATCAGGATGAGCATCGAATTGATCTGCTTAATGGCTTATTAAATATACAGCTATATACACCTCAAGATTTAAATCTGGAAAGTCCCCATGCCTTAGCAGAAATGCAGATTGATTCCAGGCTGGCTAAAGCAGAGGCTTTGGAAGAGTTTTTCTTTCAGGATATTTACTTTCTGACTGGGGATTTAAAGCCCCAGCATTCCCTGTTTTTACGTGATAAAGCCAAACAGCTCCGTCAACTTATTATTGATCAAGTCTATATATGGGTTAATGCGCCTGAACGAGTTGCTAATTGCTTAAAGCAGATGTCGCTTGTGCAAGCTGAAATTATCGACTCCTTTATGATTAAGGCTGAAGTTTATACTCAGCCTTTGATCAGCAATTGTCTTCAAAGTGGGCATGAGATTCCTGCGCATGTCTTAAAACAGCTACAGCAAATCTTTTCCTTGCAACATTTGCAGTCAGATGAGTTTCTATCGATTCAGTCAGTGATGGACAGTCTGGATGCATTCTGTTTCAGTGCGCCTGAGTTTCTGCACCCCGCGACCTTCCGGATTATCTCCTTATCCTTTGAAAACCGGTTCAATCTGCATGAGCTGAATGACCATATTGACGATATCCGTTTGCTGTATCGGCATTCCGAAGAGCAAAGTCATCTACTGGGCTTTGTACGGCTGATGAATCGTGATAGCTGGCATCGGAGTGATCTGCTATCCAAACGCAATTTTCTGGAAAATAATCCTTATTTATGGCAGAAAAAAGTCGCCAAACTTCCTTTATTTGACTGTCATCGGGTAGTGAACTGGTTATTTAAACAGCCTGCGGAAATTTTGGATTGGCTGAGCAGCAATATTCAACATAGCAGTGTGCGGGTGGCGGCAACAGCTTTAAGCTTTATCGATACGCATCATGTTCATCCGCAGATTGTTTTAGCTACCTTGCAATATTTTCAATATATCGCAGCACGTCTGTTTATTGATGATGTTCATCAATATGCCATTCAGCATTGCTGGTTTGAGTATGAGCGGAATCGAAAAGTTGTTCTCAAAGGGATGCGTCAGGCTGTTGAGGATCATCGTATTGCGATTAGTCCATCGATTTTATATCTGGATGAATGGATCGGATTATTGCGGGATGTAGTGGCAATGGATGATCAGATGACTAAAAGAGTTTACGCTAACTTAAGTCGGGTGATGCAGGCTTATATGCAGCATCTGTATAAGGTCACCCGTGATTTGCCTGAAGAGGTGTTGGCTTATATTCGGCCTCAAACTCAGCAAGACCGTGATTTTTATAATGTGCTCCAACGTAACCAGATTCCATTTGTAGAATTTAGAAAGCGCTTTTATTTACATGCAAAGCATGTACGGGAATCCTGTTTTGATGGTTATATCCGTGATTATCTGCCGGAGTATTTTTCTACTCAAACAGAAGTGCCTAAGAATTTAAGCTGGACCAGTTTATTTATGCAGGCAGTTGCCTGGCATGAGCAGATTCAGAAGCAGGAAATTATTGCCAAGCTCAAAAAAGACTTTGCTTTAGCCAGCTGGAGGCCGCTGACACAGGCACATTTTCTACTGTATTTTAATTGGCGGTTTGAGGAATTGAAAACACTAGAGCGGATTATTGAAGAGGCTAGAATATTCCGGAACTGTCTGGCTGCAAGTTATGCACAGCGTATAGTCGAAGGTGAATATGTGGCCTTTCGCATGTCACATCCTGCCATTAAATTACCTTTGATTTTAGGCTGTCAGTTGCAGAATGACCAAGTCATTTTTGACCAGCTTGAGTATCCAAATAATCAAAAAGCGGAAGTTGAATATATCAATATTGCCCAGCATTTTATTAACTGGTTAAACCTGCAGGCTTGACCTGATTCAGTGCTTTTCTGTCCGTGAAGCTTAACTTTTCCGGCAAAAATCGTTAGGCTATAGCCGTTCTTTTACGGTATCTCTTTTATGAAACAGGAAACTGCACTTAAGCTCTTAAAAGCAGGGGAAAATGTCTTTTTAACCGGTTCTGCGGGTGCAGGGAAAACTTATACGCTTAATCAATATATCAATTATCTGAAAGCCCGTAAGGTGTCGGTTGCCATTACTGCATCGACTGGTATTGCGGCAACGCATATGAATGGCATGACCATTCATACCTGGGCAGGAATCGGGATCAAAGACTTTTTGTCTGAAGAAGACCTGAAGCGGATGAAAGAGCGTAAATACCTGAAAGAACACTTGGAAAATGCGCAAGTCCTGATCATTGATGAAATTTCCATGCTGCATGCCAAGCAGCTCAATCTGGTCAATCAGGTGCTGAAATATTTCAAGGAAAGCGATGAAGCTTTTGGCGGGATTCAAGTCATTGTTGCAGGAGACTTTTTCCAGTTACCGCCTGTTGGAAAAAATGATGAACGTAACCGCGATAAATTCTGTTTTATGTCGGATGCCTGGGTTGAAGCCAAGTTTCGGGTTTGTTATCTGACCGAGCAGCATCGTCAGGGTAATGATTATCTGAATGATATTCTGAATGCCATTCGTGCGCAGGCCATTTCACCTGAACATCGTTCAGCACTACAGGCCACACGTCAGCAGGATATTGGCGATACTTATACACGTCTCTATACCCACAATATGGATGTTGACAGCATTAACTTTAAGCATCTGAATGAAATTGATCAGGATCCCCGCCAGTTTGATGCGCAATGTGATGGTAATGAAAAACTGATTGAAACCTTAAAGTCTTCAGTCCGTGCACCCGAAGCCTTAACCCTGAAAAAACATGCCAAGGTCATGTTCGTGAAAAATAACTTTGATATGGGCTATATCAATGGCAGCTTGGGCGAAGTAATTGGCTTTGAAGATGATGATGAGCATGGCGTGCTGCCAAAGGTCAAACTGACAGATGGAACTACATTAATTGTAGAGCCTGAAACCTGGTCAGTGGATAATGAAGCAGGCAAAACCATTGCCAGTTTCCAGCAGATTCCACTACGTCTGGCTTGGGCGATTACCATTCATAAGTCTCAAGGCATGACGCTAGAAGCTGCTGAGATTGACCTGAGCCATACCTTTGAAAAAGGTCAGGGCTATGTAGCATTATCCCGTTTAAAAAGTTTAAATGGTCTACGCTTAAAAGGCTTTAATGAACAGGCTCTGGAACTGGATAGTCTTGCCATTAAGGCTGATCGCCGTTTTCAGGAACTGTCAGATGAAGCAGAAGCGAATTTTGAAAATGTAGATTTGACTGTACAGCATAAGGCCTTTATTCGTCATTGTGGTGGCACTTTGAACGAAGTCGAGATCCAGCGCAATGAGAAGAAAATTGCCAAAAATGGTGGTAAGCAAAACTACGCGACTGCAACCTTGGATGAAACCCGTGAATTGTTTGAAGAAGGTTATGAGATTTCCGATATCGCAACTGAACGTGGCTTGACGCCGGCAACCATCATTAATCATCTGGGACGTTTGCATAAAGAGCAAGGGCTGGATATTTCGGTGGCTCATCCAGGTGAAGAGGTCGTTGAACAAGTCCGCAAGATTTATAAACGTCTAACCAAACGTCAAAATTCAGATCATTTTAATGATGATGGCAGTATTAAATTACGTCCGATCGTGGAACTGACCAGCCCACGTATGGGTTATGATCAGGTGCGTTTGGCCTTGCTGTTTGTGGAATAGGTTGGTTGATTTATGGCTATTCGACAAGTTATTAAATTATAGGAAATTAGACTTATCTCTTAAAAGATGAGGTTTGGCTGAGTGAGGTGATCTTGTGATTTTAAGCTTAATCTTGTTATAAATTATAACTGAGATAAATTTTAATGACTGGCGCCAAGGATGTTGCCGTTGATCTGTGGCACAAGGACATGTCATCAGATCAACAAATGGTTTTTGTTGCTTTTGTCTTTCAAAAGTAAGGCTCCAAGTATGTAAGGTAAATGAAAGCCAAATCATGATCACTGGCAGATAAAATTCATAAGCAGAATTTTTAAATTGTTAGAGTTGTTTTTTAAAGTCCGATCTATCATCTCGTTCCAATCAATAACGATAAAATCCCGGCCGCAATTAATGGCCCGACTGGGACACCACGAAGTACCGCCACACCTGCGACGGTACCAATTAATAGACCTGCAACGACATCAGGCTGACTCGACATCAGTTTCACCCCACGTCCACCAAGCCAGGCAACAAATAGACCGATTGCAATTGCCAGTAAAGATTTCCAGCTCAGGAAAGATTTAAGAATACTGTCACCGGGAATTTTCCCGCTAGCAATCGGAGCCAATACGCCAATGGTTAAAATAATAATCCCGATATTTAAACCATGTTGCTGTACATAAGGTAAGAGTTCATTGAGAGGCGTGATTTTTAATACGATCAACACGGCCGCAGCAATGGTCACAGCAGTATTATGACTAAAAATACCGCAAGCCAGTAGAACCAGAAGAACAAGCAGATTCAGATCAAGTTGGGACATGAGGAGATAAAAAAATGAAAAGTCACAGGATTATAGGCTTTTTAGCCATTTAAAGGGAGAAAGCTCTACAAGAAATGAATCTGGTTAGTTTTCAGTATAGAATGCGCCTATCTTTCGTATAAACAGGTTCAGACAGATGCTATTGGAAAAAATGTTGCAATCACAAGGTTTCGGTTCACGAAAACATTGTCAGCAACTGATTAAAAATGGTGCTGTTTCGATTCAGGGCGAACTCATCGATAACCCCAAGCATAAGCTGAATCTGCAAGATCTGACTTTTAGCGTCTATGGTCATGAGTATCGCTATCGGGAAAAAGTATATATCGCGCTCAATAAGCCTCAAGATTATGAATGCTCACATCAGGCTACCCATCATTTCAGTGTATTTGATCTGTTTGATGATACCTTGTTAAACCGTGGAATTCAATGTGTAGGTCGTCTCGATCAGGACACTACCGGACTGTTATTGCTGACGGATGATGGTCAGTTTCTACAAGCGTTGACCCATCCTAAAAAACATGTAGCGAAAGTCTATCAGATGACTACTGCTGATCCCGTGACGGATGAGCAGATTCAACAGCTTGAACAGGGTGTGGAATTGAGAAATGAAAAAGGCACCTTTGCTGCTACAGATATTGTTCGTCTGAATGACAATCGACTGCAAATGACCATTCATCAAGGTGTGTATCATCAGGTGAAACGTATGCTGGCAGCTGTTGGCAATAAAGTGGAGCAGCTGCATCGTGCCCAGATTGGTGCATTGGCCTTAAATGAACTGGCAATAGGGGAATGGACCTATCTGGATGCAGAACAAGTGGCACAGGCAAAATTCCGTACCGAATAAAGTCTGGGATTTATTTCAGGAAACAATGGAAAGTCACAAATTCATTGTCCTGAATAAATCCAAGTGATTCATAAAGTTTATGTGACTGATAATTGGTTTTTTGCGTCTCCAGGCTGATTCGAAGCGCATTTTCATGCCGGGCAAATAAAATAGCAGTATCAATCAGTTGCTTGGCTGCACCATGCCGGCGATAAGGCGGGCTAATATAGACATCGTCCAGCACATAATAAGTAGAACATGCGACTGAGGAAAATCTTAAATACAGCAGAATAAATCCGGTAAAAATATCATCCTTGGTATTGATGAAAATGACAGTTTGACCATCTTCAAAACGCTGTTTCAAAAACTCGTAAGATAAATCCAGATTGGAAGAAGTACCATAAAATTGACGGTACTCATCAAATAAAACGGCCAGGTTAGGTAGATCTTCTGACTGGGCACGTCGCACGATCATCGGCTTACTCCATGTTAATTTTATTATTTATCATTAACATCAAGCATAGCGAAGTTTGAAAGGAGAGAAACTTAAGAATTGTTCGTAAATGCAACAATGTTAAATTTTGTCGCTTTCACCTAAAATAGCATTCAGTTCTTCAAATAAATCAAAATGATCATCATCCAGATTCATTTCCTGATGATCTTCAGAAACGGCTGTAGCACTTGGACTTGAGGCTTGTTCTGCCTTAAGTTCATTCTGTTTCTGCTTGCGTAACTTGATCAGCTGTTCCAGATTAATATTCTGATTTTCAATCGAGAAGGGGATTGATTTGGTCAGAACCACCTGTTTAAAAAAAAGACGAACTGCCTGAGCCGGCGTAATCCCCAATTGTTTAAATACTGCAAATGCCTGTTTCTTCTCTTGGGAATCCAGGCGAATTTGATAAACTTCAGTTTTTCTCATAATATTTTCAAAGCTTTAAATTACTTAACTTTTCGCCTTATTCTAATCGATAACTTCGGGATTTCAATCCTCAAGTTGCCGTTTTTAGAAAATAATCTGTAATGACAAGAGATTTACAGTGTCAATTCAAGTTTAGAGCTAAATTGCATCTGCTTTTGGGTAACTGGATCCGTAAACTGAATGTGTTTGGCCAGTAGCTGTAACGGTGCAGAAAAATCATCATCCGCCTTATGGGCAACCTGCGGATAAAAAGGATCATTCTGGATCGGAATCCCCAAATGACTTAAATGTACCCTTAACTGATGCTGCTTTCCTGTATGCGGTTTTAGCTCATATTTGCCCCATTGCTGATCATGTTGCAGCAATTGAATTTCGGTTTCGCTATTAGGTTCTCCCTCTACCACCTGCATGGTATAAAAGGGCTGGCCTTTCTCCATTTTCAGCTTTGTGATGAGTGGAAAACTTAAATCATCACGATAAGCCGCAATTGTATGATAGGTTTTCTTTACCTGCCGAGTCGCAAACATTTGCTGATAAACGCCACGAGATTGCACACATTTTGAAATCAGCACCACTCCTGCTGTTTCACGATCTAAGCGATGAATCGGAGTAAGATGTTCATTTCCAGTTTGCTGTTTTAGGCGTACCAGCAAGGTTTCCTGTACATATTGTCCAGTAGGACTCATGGTCAGAAAATGCGGTTTATCTACGACCAGCAGATGCTCATTCTCAAACAGAATCTGATGCTGAAAAGGAACATGCACTTCGTGTGCCAAAAAACGATAATAAAAACAATGAGTATTCGCTTGAAAAGAACTTTCGATGGTTAAGGCTTTGCCCTGAGCATCATAAACCAGACCATTATCGAAACGGGATTGCCATTCGCTCGACTCAATATGGGGAAATTGCGCGCACAGATAGGCATAGACTGTCTTGGGTGAATTTGATGTCGCTTGCAGGAATACTTTACTTGCCGTAACCCCATTCAGCATGGGTGGGTTAAATTCAACAGTCGAAGTCATCACAACGTGGATCTATCTCTGGTCTGGAACGGATGCTGTGAAAAAATACAGTTTCTCACAGAGGTGAATAGGCTTTTAAAGCGTTGCGATGCTATCATAATTATTCTTTTTCATCATGTCGTGAGTAATATGCCTTATTCATTTAATGTCACTTTAAAACATGAAGATGACACCCAAAATCTGGCCAAAGTTCTGGCAAATAATTTTTCTTCGGGCGTTATATATCTGATTGGTGACTTGGGTGCGGGGAAAACCACGCTGACGCGTTATTACTTACAACAACTTGGTCATAAAGGCTCAGTAAAAAGTCCGACTTATACGCTGGTGGAACCGTATCAGGTGAATGGTCAGGATATATTTCATTTTGATTTATATCGTCTCAATGACCCTTATGAACTTGAATTGATAGGAATCCGGGATTATTTAGAAACTCCCAATGCGCTATTTTTATTTGAATGGCCTTCTAAGGGTGGCGATGAAATCCCGCAAGCCGATTTAATTATTGAAATTTTAAAATCAGAAGATGAGCTGACCCGTACCGCGAGTCTGATTTCTTCTAATCTAGCTTTACAGCAAGCTTTGGAGCGTGAATTCCCAAATGGTTGATGATTTAAGCATACGCCGTATCCGTGCACTTGATCCTGCGCTGGCGAACCAGATTGCCGCAGGTGAGGTGATTGAACGTCCTGCATCTGTGGTCAAGGAGCTGCTGGAAAACTCGATTGATGCAGGTGCGACCGAGCTGATCATCCGGGTGGAACAGGGCGGCAGTACGCTGATTGAAATCATTGATAATGGCCGAGGCATTCATTATGAGGATTTGCCACTAGCCGTGATGCGTCACGCGACCAGTAAGATTCAAACGGCTGAAGAGCTGCATGCGATTACCAGTTTGGGCTTTCGTGGTGAAGCATTGGCCTCGATTGCTGCAGTGTCGCGCCTGACTCTAACCAGTAGCCGGAATGAAGATGGCATTGGCTATCAGGTCGAAGTGAACGGCACAGCTTTTGATCATCAGGAAATTCAACCTGTCGCGGCATCCAAAGGAACCCAGATCCGGGTGCAGGATTTATTCTTCAATGTTCCGGCGCGGCGCAAATTTCTTAAAAAGCCCGGCACTGAATTTGGACATATCGAAGAAATTGTCCGCCGTATGGCTTTAACACATTTCGATATTCGCTTTGTATTGGAACATAACCAAACCATCAAGCTGAATTTGCCGGTCGCCGATAGTGGTGCTTTGCGTTTTCAGCGTGTGCAACAATTACTTGGCCGTCAGTTTACTGAAAATGCCTACTGGATTGATGCAGACAGTATCAATATGCGTTTATCAGGCTGGCTCGGACATCCTTCGGATGCACGGGCTCAAGCCGATCTGCAATATGTCTATGTGAATGGCCGGATCGTTAAAGACAAGACCATTTCGCACGCTTTGCGTATGGCTTATGATGGTATTCTGCATGGCCATCAGCATGCCGCTTATTTACTATTTCTGGAAATCGATCCAGAAAGCATCGATGTCAATGTACATCCGACCAAACACGAAATTCGTTTCCTGAACCAGCGTGAAGTACATGAATTTGTACGTCACTATACCAAGGAAACTCTGGCGCAATTTCAGACTGCGAGTGCTGATCTGGCTGAGGCGATGAAAACTGAGTCTGAAGCTGTTGCGATAACACCTCAGCCGCGCTATCAAGAGCAGTTTAGCCTGCATCAGTCCGTAGCCACTCAACCGGTTATTCCAGTCACATCTCCGTATCGTCAGCATGAAGAAGAAGCTTCTGATGTGTTAACGGATTTCGAGTCATCAGGTCCACAAACTATGTATTATGCGCAGGATTACAATAAGTCATATTCGGGTTCACAGCAGCTGAATAATGCCTTGAAAAGTTATCTCGCGCCTTTAAGAGAAACTGAACCGGAAACCAATACTTCAGCATCGGATACATTTCAGTCACATTTACAAAGTAAAGTAGATGAGCATCCTTTGGGGATTGCGATCGCTCAACTGCATGGTATTTATATTCTGGCGCAAAATACCGAAGGCCTAATCATCGTAGATATGCATGCGGCGCATGAGCGTATTCTGCTGCAACAGATGAAAATGGCTTGGGATAAACCGGAATTCTGGATATCCCAGCAATTGCTGATTCCTAAAGTGGTGAGCATTAGTCGTATGCAAGCCATGCGTGTTGACGAGCTCAAAGATCAACTCGCTCGTTTAGGCCTGGAAATTGACCAGTATGGTGATGAACAGGTCATTGTACGGGGCGTACCGGCCATTTTGCATAAAGCTGATTTTGATGCCTTGATCCCTGAATTATTGAATGATCTGGATCCTAATGATCAGGGACAGGGTTTAATGCAGAAACGTGACCAGATTCTTGCAGGTATGGCCTGTCATGGTGCAGTACGTGCACATCGAATGTTGAGTCTGTCAGAAATGAACGCTTTGCTGCGCCAGATGGAACAAACTGAATTTGCGAGCCAATGTAATCATGGTCGTCCAACCTGGCGAGCATTTCCATTGTCTCAACTTGATAAACTTTTCGCTCGAGGAGAGTAGCCTTACATGTCCAATCAACTGCCGGTCATCAATTTAATGGGACCAACTGCAAGCGGTAAAACTGCTTTGGCATGTGAACTATACGAGCAAGGTCATTTTGAGCTGATTTCTGTCGATTCTGCGCTAGTTTATCGGGAAATGGACATTGGTACAGCGAAACCTTCTAAAGAGGAATTAGAGCGCTATCCACATCATCTGATCGATATTATTAGCCCGCTTGAAGTCTATTCTGCAGCAAATTTTGTCGAAGATGCTTGCCGTCTGATTGATGATATTCATGCACGTGGTAAAACTCCAATTCTGGTGGGTGGCACCATGCTGTATTTTAAGGCCTTACTTGAAGGCTTGTCTGATAATTTACCAAGTGCAGATTATGCGGTGCGTGCCCAGATTGAAGAGAAAGCCGCTCGTGAAGGGTGGGAAGCGGTGTATGCTGAATTATGTCAGGTAGATCCACTAGCAGGCCAGAAATTTAAAGTCAGTGATAAACAGAGAATTATCCGTGCATTAGAGGTTTTTAAGCTAACAGGTGAGCCGATTACAAAACTACAAGCAGAACAACCAAAAAATTTACCATATCGTTACAGTTTCCATAATTATGCCTTAATGCCCGATCGGTTAGAATTGCACAAACGTATTGAAAAACGTCTTGAAATTATGTGGAAAAACGGATTTTTAAATGAAGTTAAAGGATTAATGGGAAAATACGATTTTGACGAAAATTTACCCTCAATGCGTTCAGTAGGTTACCGCCAAGCCATAGAATTCTTAAAAAAAGGTGACCTAAGTCATGAAAAACAACGGGAAATGGAGGATAAGGCTTTATTTGCGACACGACAACTTGCCAAACGTCAATATACCTGGTTGAGATCTTTGCAAGAAAAGCATAAATTTACAACATATTTTACGCTCGAGCAGGCCCAAGAAGACTTGCGAAACTGTCACGGATAAAGCAAAATTTGAGTACTATCTTTTTTATAATTTTTAATTGAAAAATAGAGATAGTTTTTTGCGCTGATTTTTAAATTTTTGGAGTTATAACATGTCTAAAGGTCAAACTTTACAAGATCCATTCTTGAATTCTCTCCGTAAGGAACGTATTCCAGTTTCTATCTTCCTGGTAAACGGTATCAAATTACAAGGTCACATCGAGTCTTTTGACCAATACGTTGTATTATTAAAAAATACAGTAAGCCAAATGGTTTACAAACATGCGATTTCTACAGTAGTACCTGCACGTAACCCTCGTCCAGCTGGTGCTCCTGCTGGTTCAC
This sequence comes from Acinetobacter sp. NIOH-H-8, assembly GCF_046635365.1. Classification (NCBI taxonomy): domain Bacteria; kingdom Pseudomonadati; phylum Pseudomonadota; class Gammaproteobacteria; order Moraxellales; family Moraxellaceae; genus Acinetobacter; species Acinetobacter sp. NIOH-H-8. The sequence goes on along the minus strand of NZ_JBHDVN010000015.1, from coordinate 49,167 downwards.
AAGGTGCGGGCTTCGGTGGTCAAGGTGGCGCGGGTGGCTTCGGTGGTCAAGGCGCTGCTGGTGGCTTCGGTGGTCAAGGTGGCTTCGGCGGTCAAGGCGCTGGCTTCGGTGGTCAAGGCTTCGGCGGTCAAGGCGGCTTCGGTAGTCAAGGTGGCTTCGGTAGTCAAGGTGGCTTCGGTGGTCAAGGTGCTGGTTTTGGTGGTCAAGGTGCTGGTTTTGGTGGTCAAGGCGCTGGTTTTGACAACGATTCAAAATTTGAAGATTCTTCTGACGACGAAAACAATCGTTAATCGGATCTGAAATAAAAAAGCCTCTTAATAAGAGGCTTTTTTATTGCTTAAAAAATTGAGCCATTAAAAAAAGCCAGCATTATACTGGCTTTCTTTTCTTAAATTAACGAGCGCGTTTAGGATCTAGCTGAGGATCTTTGATTTCTACATAGGCATTGCTACGGGTTTCACGTAACCAGCTATCTAGCTCAGCATCAAACTGGCGTTCACCCAGGATCTGGCGTGCCATACGTTCCTGATATTCCTGAGTCATATCTTGCTGACGTGTATCGGTCACTTGCAGGATATGCCAGCCAAATTGTGACTGGAACGGTTCACTAATCTGACCCACTGGCGTACTTTTCATACGCTGTTCAAATTCAGGTACCATGACACCTGGGCTGACCCACCCTAAACTTCCGCCATCACGTGCTGAACCTGTGTCATTAGAGAAAGTAGACGCCAATACTGCAAAATCTTCACCTTGCTTAAGACGCGTATATAAGCTATCAATCATCTGTTTAGCATTTTCTGGGCTAACCACTTCTGATGTTTGAATCAGAATATGACGGGTCTGGTACTGAGGAACCAATGCTTTCTGCTCACCACCTTTACGCTCTAAAAGTTTCAGGACATGCACGCCATCTGCCGCAGGAATCAGTTCAGATGTTTGACCCGCTTGCAAAGTAGAAACACGTGCAGCGAGTTCGCTTGGGATTTCTGATAAATTTCGCACGCCCATATCAGACGCATCTACTTTAATATCGCCGGTTGAATATTTTTTGCTGATCGCCTGAATATCATTGCTGCTGCTTAAATCATTTCTTACTTGCGCAGCAATCTGTTGAGCATTTTCTCCGGTTATACGTAAATGCAGAACATGTACCTGGCTGCCTAACAGAGCTTGACCTTGCGGTGTATTCAGGAAGTTTTTCACATCCTGATCACTGATCTGGATACGTGAATTAACTGCTTGCTGGCGTAAACGGCTAAGTGCCAGATCTTCAGCAATACGGTTACGTAAAGAGGCATACGTATTCGGCGCGATAGCATCTAGTTTTTGCTGGAAAGCTTCCAAGCTAGGAGAGCCTGACTCACGTGCTACTTTAAGCACTGCTTCATTTAAAGATTTTTCATCTGGACGGATATTGTAGCGTTTGACCTGTTCCAGTTGAGCCTGACGTACAATTAGCTGTTCAAGTGCTTGTTGTTCAAGATAAGGTTGCGGTGGAACAGGCTTGTTTTGCTTTTGTAACTGGTGAGAAATTTCAGCAACGCTTTGTGCCAGATCACTACGCAGAATAGCGCTATTGTCGACAACAGCTACAACTTCATCTTTAGGTTGGGCAACAGCAAAAGTCGTCATCGCTGAAGAAAGACATAGCGCAAGTGCGGTCGCTTTAAAAATTTGTTTTAACTGTTTTGTCTTCATTAACGTTCTGTCCAAGTTTGATTGATATTGTTAAAACCTAGAATACGATTTTCTAGTAATGAGGTTAGCTTGTTGCTTAACCCGCCAAGACCTTTAAGCGTTACTTCAGCCATTACTGCACGTTTCGCTTTCACATCTGGGTCATTGATATCGTCTAAGTCATTGTAGTATGAGCGGCCATAGACAGATACTCCCCAACAGCATGACTCATAGTTTACGCCAAGTAAATATTCACGTGCGACACTATTATCCAGGTCAAATTGCGCATGGCCGACCAGACGCCAGTTATTGGCAATGGGCTGGATAAATGAGCCAACCACCTGATCATAACTTTCCTGGCGGTTTGGAATATCTTTACGATAGAAATAGCCTGCGTTATATAGATTGCCCTGATCGCCCGTATAATAAACCTGTACATCATGCTGGGCATTGGAGCCATTCGACATCCAGCTAGAATTTAGGTTGACATGCACGTTTTTGTTTAACTGACTTCTAAGCTGAATAACTGGACCAGTATGGCTTTCACGGTCAAATTTATCTGCTTCACGATCTAATGTGACACGGCGATCTTCAAAGAAGAAACTTTGTCCCACACTGGCGCGTAATCGCTCTAAACCTTCTTCATTAAATAAACTGTAACTAAGACCTAAAGAAGCGAAGTTATTGTCTTCTAAGCGGTCATTACCATAGAAGCGGCGTGCACTAAATAATTGGTCATAATTAATTGAGGCTACGACAGAGTCAAAGTTTGGCTGATTGCGCTGATTTTCATACGGTGAATAAGCGTAAAACAGGCGAGGCGTCAAGGTCTGTAAATAGCGACCATCTTTTTCAAAAATTAAACCGGTGTCCAGCGTAAATTGTGGCACTACGATAGAATGATTTTCACTTGATGAGCTGGTTTGATTATTATTAATACGATCAATAGTATCTTGATCATAGAAAGTATTGATATTGCGTAATGTTGCCTGAGGAATGAAGAATGACCAAGGGGTAAAGTGATTATAGCGTACCGAGAAATCATTATAGATGCGTGTACCACTTGGCTGATAAATGACTTCATTATCTGGATCAATATTTTCGGTATTTCTGATGTCTTTCTGGAAATAAGCCGTATCGTTATTAAATTCGTATTGCAAACCCAATGGGTTACCGGTCTTATAATTCACTAAAAGCTGCGGTAAACGTGCATAAGGGCGGTCTTCATCCAGAACGGCAGGATCAAGCGTCTGGAAATCTTCAACTTTAAATTGAGCTTTTAAGCCGGGGATACCATTTTTATAATTAACTTCCCAAGCACGACGCAAGTTCAGGTCTGTTTTTGAATCTGGGTTATTATCCAGATCGGCAAAAAAGTCCTTGTCTGATGCGTAATTATATTCAAGACTTGTTGAGAACTGATCGTTGATTTGCCAGTTATGCAGGAAGTGCAGGTCTTTACGGTCTTTATTGCCATAACTTTCATCAGATGGCAGGTAGCCACCCCAAATCCGGCCTTCACCATAGTTTTCTGTTAAATAACGAAACTCGCCATCCAGCATCGCGCCACGGTCACTGATATAACGTGGTGTAATAGTCGCATCATATTGTGGTGCCAGGTTAAGATAAACCGGCACACCTAATTCCAGACCGCCATCATTGGTAAATCCGAAAGTTGGCGTCAGAATCCCTGTGGTACGGCGATCATCGATTGGGAAGTTAAAATAAGGAACAGCGAGTACCGGAACATCTTTCACATAGAGCTTGGTATTACGGGTTTCACCGCGACCGGTTTCCTGATTCAGCTTGATTTGATCTGCCTGAATTTTCCAGGTCGGTTTCTGTTCAGGTGGACAGGTGGAATAGGTGGCATTTTCCAGTTCAAGCGTATCATCAGAGGTTTTGGCAATCTTTTCAGCACGACCATGCGCATGCTGTTCTTCGGCAATGAAGAAACTGTTGTTTAAGTCACCTTGCTGGGTTTTCAGGTTGTAATTGATATCATCGCTTTGCGAAATCAAGCCACCTTGGGCCAATTGGACTTGACCTTCTGCCTTAGCATAAGTTTGAGTCTGATCAATCGTCACGCGTTCCGCACGAATCTGGCGACCTTCCTGATCAATGACCACATTGCCTTCTAAGTAGGAATCACCGGCCGGATTATAATGGCCATAGTCTGCAGTAATGGTTGAAGTTGCCTGTTCAGGGTCAATCGTCGGTGCATCAGGTGCAATAGGAGTGACCCAAGCACCTTCACAATAGGCTGAACTGAGATATTTAGCTTGACGCTGCTGTGCTTCTGGCGAAGATTTATCCACATAATATTGTGAGAAGAATGCTTCACCGGGATAGGTCTCATTAATGCGCTGTTTAAGTTGTTCCGCATTTACATTGGATGAGTCATTTGATGCAGCATAGCTTGAGACCGAGCTACTACATAAAAGGGTTAAGATCGCAGTCGCTAGAGGGTTTATTTTAAAGTGATGCTTCATTTGTCTCATTAACCAATCATGCTTTTATCGCAATTAATTATTGTCGCATCATAGAGAAAAAGTTGATAAGTAGCTACACTTAGTACTTTAAAAACTCAGCCTGTACTAGAATTTATTGCAAATGAATACTCAACGCGAACAATTGATACAATCTTGGATTGCTTCTGTACTCGGTTCAGATCAATTTGAAACACATTTTTTAGCAGGCGATGCAAGTTTTCGTCGTTATGCACGAATCAAACTGAATAATAAAACATTTATGCTCATGGATGCACCACCAGAAAAAGAAGATTGTGTGCCTTTTGTGACGATTGATGAATTTTTTGATGCCCATGACGTACGTGTTCCACACATCGTGGCCAAAGACTTGGAAAATGGTTTTTTGCTGCTCGAAGATTTTGGTGATGTGCTGTTATCAAATCTGCTGAATGATCAGACGGTTGATGCCTATTATGAGCAAAGTTTTAAACAACTGATTCAGCTGCAGTCCATTCCTGGAGAAGGTCAGTTTCCTGCTTATTCTTATGAGAAGCTTATTTCTGAAATGGAGTTGCTGACTGACTGGATGCTACCTGCTCTAAAAATTCAGCCAACAGAATCAGAGTCCGCTCTGATCAAGCGCACATTTGCGATACTGGCGAATGCTGCTTTGGCACAACCTCAAGTCATTGTGCATCGTGATTTTCATAGCCGTAACCTGATGAAAATCGAAAATGAAACCGAACTGGGTGTGATTGATTTTCAGGATGCAGTGATTGGTGCTGATACCTATGACCTGATCTCTATTACCCGTGATGCCTATGTGCAGTGGAATGCAGATCGCGTGTATCGCTGGTTTAAAGTGTTCTATGACCTGTTACCAGCAGCGGCAAAACAGGACCGTGATTTCGAACAGTTTAAAAAAGATGCGGATATGATGGCGATTCAGCGTCATATCAAGATTTTAGGTATTTTCGTACGTCTATTTGAGCGAGATGGGAAATCTGGCTATCTAAAAGACCTACCACGTGTGATGTGGTATCTGCTCGAAGAAACCAAAGACTATCCAGAATTACAGCCATTTATGCAGTTTATTCATGAAAAAGTGATGCCAGCTTTTGAAGCAAAATATGGTTCATACGAGGTAGCGGCCTAAATGAAAGCGATGATTCTCGCGGCTGGCTTGGGCAACCGCATGCGTCCTTTAACTTTGCATACTCCAAAACCTTTGCTGGAAGTGGGCGGCAAACCATTAATTGTCTGGCATATTGAAAAACTGGCTGCGATGGGTGTGAATGAAATTGTCATCAATACTGCCTGGCTAGGTGAAAAACTGGCTCAGGCTTTGGGTGACGGTTCACAGTTTGGTGTCAAGATTTTGTGGTCACATGAAGGTGAAGGGCTGGAAACAGCCGGTGGCATTATTAATGCTTTACCACTCCTGGGTGATGAGCCTTTTATTCTGGTCAATGGTGATGTCTGGACAACCATGGACTTTGCACCTTTATTGAATGTTGAGCTGGGTGAAAATCTGGCACATCTGGTTTTGGTACAAAACCCGGAGCAGCACCCTAACGGTGATTTTACACTTGCAGACGGCAAGGCTTATACCTTTGACCAGCAGGTGGCGGGTGAAAACCTGACTTTTAGTGGTGTATCAGTGATTCATCCGAAAATGTTTGCAGGCTTAGAGGCTGGAAAACGTCCTTTAGCACCACTATTAAAAGCAGCAATGCTGGAAAACAAGATTGCTGCTTCTAAATTGACAGGTATTTGGGTGGATGTGGGAACACCTGAGCGTTTGAATGCATTGGATTTAATGATCCGAGAAGGGAAGTCTGCTTAAGTGAATATTCACTAAGCACTCCCTACTGTGCCAATATAGAGAAAACGGTATACTTCCACTTAACTTTTTCGAGCGTTGATTGTTTATGCACACGTTTTTTCAAGAACTAAAGCAGGGTAGCCAGGCTTTAGGTTTAGAGCTGTCTGATGAAGCTTTAAATTTATTACTCAAGTACCAGGACGCTTTGGTGCTGTGGAATAAAGCATACAATTTGACTGCAATCCGTGATCCTAATGAAATGCTGGTCAAGCATCTGCTTGACAGTCTGAGTATTTTGAAGGATTTGCCTGCAGGTCGTTTGCTCGATATCGGAACTGGTGGTGGTATGCCGGGCATGATCATTGCTTTATGTCAGCCTGAGCGTGAATGTGTACTACTGGATTCAAACGGTAAAAAAATTCGTTTCCTGAAGCAGTTTATTGCAGACCTAAAATTAAAAAATGTCATTGCAGTACAAACCCGTGTGGAAAATGAAGACAGTATCAATGAGCTGGGTCAGTTTGATGTGATTACCAGTCGTGCATTTGCTTCATTGACAGATTTTGTGAATGCATCTAAACCATATATGCATGAGCAGAGTATTATTGCTTCCATGAAAGGTTTGATTCCTGAAGAGGAAGTGGCGGCGTTAAAAGATGAATTTAGCTGTCAGATTATTGAACTGAAGGTTCCGCGCTTGGACGAACAACGTCATTTACTTCTATTAAAACGTATTTAAAATTTTTGAAGGATCGGGGTCAACATGGCACAAATTATTGCGATTGCCAACCAGAAAGGTGGTGTCGGTAAAACCACAACCGCAGTAAATTTGGCGGCATCTCTCGCTGTGTTAAAAAAACGCGTTTTGCTTGTGGATATGGATTCTCAAGGTAACGCGACCATGGGGTCGGGGATTCAGAAAAATGACCTGCTGTATTCAGTGACTGATGTATTGCTGGGTGAAGTGCCGATTGAAACTGCGATTACTAAAGCTGAAGTCGGATATAAGGTTTTAGGGGCAAACCGTGATCTGGCTGGTGTGGAGCTGGCGATTGCCGAGCAAAAAGGCCGTGAATTCATTTTGCGTGAAGCTTTGCAGGAAATTGAATCCTCATTCGACTATATCATTGTTGATTGTGCACCAAGCTTAAGCCTGATCACCGTGAATGCATTGGCAGCGGTGGATGGTGTCATCATCCCGATGCAATGCGAATATTATGCATTGGAAGGTCTGGCTGATCTGACACAAACCATTGACCGCATTCAGCAGGCACTTAATCCAGACCTACAGATCGTGGGTGTATTGCGTACCATGTATGATGCTCGAAATGCCTTGACCCGTGATGTCTCGGAAGAGTTGGAACAATATTTTGGTAAAAAACTTTATGAAACCGTGATTCCACGTAATATCCGTCTGGCTGAAGCGCCGGCACATGGTCTACCAGTGATTTATTTTGAAAAAAGTTCAAAGGGTGCAGTTGCTTACTTAAATCTGGCAGCTGAAGTATTAAAGAAAAGCAAAGTGAAAAAAGGAAGTAAAGCATGACCGTCAAGAAACGTGGACTCGCCAAAGGTCGTGGTTTAGATGCCTTGCTAGGATCAATTCAAAAAGAAAAATTACAACTCGAAGCACAAGGTCTTGATCATGGTCAGTTGAAACAGATTGATGTCAATCTGCTGAAACGTGGTGAATATCAGCCACGTCGCTATATCAATGAGCAGGATCTGCAGGAACTGGCAGCATCGATTGAAAAGCATGGCATCATGCAACCGATCGTGATCCGTCCGGTCGATGATGAACGCTATCCATACGAGATTATTGCGGGTGAGCGTCGTTGGCGTGCGGCACAACTGGCAGGCCTGACTGAAGTTCCTGCGATTGTGCGTGAGCTGAATGACCAGGTGGCAATCGCGCTGGCCCTGATTGAAAACATTCAGCGTCAGGACTTGAACCCGATTGATCAGGCGATGGCTTTGCAGCGTTTCCATGACGAATTTGGTTTAAGCCATCAGGAAATTGCCGATACCGTCGGTAAGGCACGTACCACAGTGAGCAATCTGCTGCGTCTGCTAACTCTGGCTGAAGAAGTAAAAGACTTTATGCAGCAAGGCTTGCTGGATATGGGACATGCACGTGCCATCCTGACTTTGAAGGCTAAAGATCAGCTTAAAGTTGCTGAGATGGTCATTGAAAAAAGCCTGTCAGTACGCCAAACTGAACAGTTGGTACGCGACTACAATGCACCGAAAACAGAAAAACCAAAAGCAGCGATTGCGCCAGACATTCAGCAGTTGACTCAGCGTCTGTCTGAGCGCTTTAGTGCGGATGTTAAAATTGACTACAACAAGCAAGGAAAAGGCAAACTGGTCATTAGCTATCATTCTTTAGAAGAGCTGGACGGGATTCTTTCGATCCTGGGCGACGAATAATTAATTTAAAATTTGTTTTTATTGGGGAATAAATCAGATGTGGGAATTGGTTAAAGCAGGCGGCTGGTTGATGCTGCCGCTAGTATTGTGTTCGATATTTATGCTGGCGATCTCGGTCGAGCGCTTCATTCGTTTAAAAAAGAGTCTGGTACTGCCCAACTCACTTCTGATAGGTCGTGCACAAAATGCAGACCGAGCCATGCAAAAGCTGCAACAGAGTTCAGCTTTGAAAAACAGTACTTTGGGTCGTGTATTTACTGCTGGTTTTGAAGCGCGTCACCAGTCTGAGCAATATGCTCGTGCCCAGATGGAAGTGATAGCTTCACAGGAAATCGGCTATCTGGAAAAAAATATTAATTTTCTGGGTACTTTGAGCGCAGTAGCGCCTTTACTTGGTTTGCTGGGTACAGTCATTGGGATTATCGAATCATTTTTAATGATTGATGTCGGTACTAATAGTGACCCGGTGTTAATGATGCCCGGTATTTCCAAAGCACTGATTACAACAGCAGCGGGTATGTTGATTGCTATTCCTGCTTTATTTGCACATCGTTATTTCCAGCGTCTGGTTCAGGAATATGTGGCGGAACTTGAACAGCAGGCAACCTTATTTCATGCCAACCTGTTCTATTTGAATGCTTCAGATGATGTAGAAGAACGCATCAAGAAAGCAAGCTAGGAGCAGGGGCATGAAATTTAAACGTAACCAGGTGGAAGATGTACATATCAATCTGACGCCCATGATTGATTGCCTGCTATTTATTTTGGTCTTTCTGCTGCTTTCAACCACGTTTAACCAGATGAGCCGGATGAACCTGACGCTCCCAGATGCGCAAGGTGTACCACCAAAGAATTTTGACCAGAAAATTGAAGTGATTGTGGATGCCAATGGTCACTATGCCGTGAATGGTCAGTCTATTGCCAGTAAAGACACAGCAGATTTAAATACGGCAATTAAACAGATTTCGAATGAACGTCGTGATTTAATGTTTGTCATTGCCGCTGATGCAAAAGCGACACATCAGGATGTTATTCGTGTCATGGACGTTGCAGGGCAACTTGGCTTTGTTAATGTCAACATCAGTACGAAAGTACCAACTCGAGGTTATTAGTGAAGCACGATTTTAAGGTCTATCTTCGCCTTTTAAACTATTTAAAACCATTTTGGGGCACAGCCTTAATTGTCCTGCTTGGTTTCTCTATGAATGCGGCGACAGAAGTTTCTGTAGCCAAATTACTGGAATATATCATTGAGGCGATACAAAACAGAGACCAGGGTTTCACCTTACTTTTCCCATTCTTAGTGGTAGTACTGATGTTCTTCCGGGGCTTAGGCCTATTCCTCGGTGGGTATTATACGGCGGTCATCTCCCGTAATCTGGTATTTAATATTCGTCAGGAAGTCTTTGCCAAAATATTGCGTTTGCCTGCGCAATATTTTCTGGACAATACCAGCGGTCATATTACGGCCAAAATTATGTATAACGTTGAGCAGCTCACAGCCGCCTCAACTGAAGCACTTAGAACGATCATTCAGCAAGGTCTGATCACAATTGCCTTATTGGGATATCTTTTATATACCAACTGGCGTTTAACCATGTGTATTCTGATCTTTGGACCCGTGATTGGTTTTGTGATCAGTAAAGCTTCAAAACGGATGCGCAAGTTATCACAACAGGTTCAGGACACCATGGGTGACGTGAACCATGTGGTTCAGGAAACGGTAAATGCCAACCTGATCGTTAAAGGCTTTGGTGGTCAGATTTATGAACAGGAACGCTTTAAACAGAATTCTTTGGAAAACCTGCGCCGTGGCTTGAAAATGGTGGCAGTACAGCAGCTGAACAGTCCAGTGGTACAGCTGATCATGTCAGTTTCACTCAGTATTGTGATGTATATTGCATTGCGTCCACAGATTCTGGGAGATACTACCGCGGGTGAATTTGTTGCTTATATTACAGCTGCAGGTATGTTGGCACGTCCAATCAAAACATTAACTGATGTGAATGAAAAAATTCAGCGTGGTATGGCGGCTGCACATTCTGTGTTTGAATTGCTAGATATGCCTGAAGAGCATAATACCGGCAAACTCAATGATACCTTAAAAGGCAACATTCAATTTAAAGATGTCAATCTGGTTTATGGCGATGGTCACCATGCGATTCATGACTTTAACCTGGAAGTGAGAGCGGGCGAGACTGTAGCATTGGTTGGACGTTCAGGAGCAGGCAAAACCTCTTTGGTGAATCTGTTGGTACGTTATCAGGAAACTACATCCGGGCAAATTTTGCTGGATCAAAAACCGATTACTGATTATGAGTTGACTGCTTTACGTACCCAGATCGCGATGGTAAACCAGCAGGTAGTGCTATTTAACCGTACTGTTCGTGAAAATATTGCTTATGGCCAGCTAGAAAATGCGAGTGATGAAGAGATCATTGCAGCAGCAAAAGCCGCCTATGCACATGATTTCATTATGGCCCTACCACAAGGTTATGATACGCCACTGGGTGCTCAGGGTCTGAATCTGTCAGGTGGTCAGCGTCAGCGTATTGCGATTGCCCGTGCCATTTTGAAAAATGCTCCGATTCTGATTCTGGATGAAGCGACTAGTGCGCTGGATAATGAATCTGAATACTTTATTCAGCGTGCCTTTGATCAGGCGATGCAAGATCGAACTACGATTGTGATTGCCCACCGTCTATCAACAATTGAAAATGCCGACCGCATTGTAGTGATGGATCAAGGTCGTATTATCGAGCAGGGTAATCATGCTGAGCTGATTGCACGCCAAGGTGCTTATTATCAGCTGCACCAACGTAATTTCGAGGAACATTAATTCATGGCTTTGGCACAGATCATTCAGGATGCTTGGAATACACAGGCAAAGTGGCTGGTTGTGCTGCGTCCTTTGTCATGGCTTTACCGTTTAGGTTTTGTCAGCAATCACTGGCTTTACCGTAAAGGGATCAAAAAAAGCTATACCGCACCTATTCCAGTAATGGTGATTGGGAATATTACCGTAGGTGGGAGTGGTAAAACACCTTTGCTGATTCATCTTGTGGATTACCTCACTGAAAAAGGTCTACGGATTGGCGTGATCAGCCGAGGTTATGGTGGTAAAGGTCCTTTTCCAGTCTATGTCGATTTAAATACCTTACCTGAAGTGGTAGGGGATGAACCAGCCTTAATTGTCCAAGCGACTGGTGTTCCAATGGCTGTGGGGCCAAATCGCCAAAAGAGCATTGAGCTTCTGCTAGAAAAGCATGCACTGGATTTAATTATTTGTGATGACGGTTTGCAGCACTGGGCTTTAAATCGTCAGATCGAATGGATTGTGCTGGACAATAACCGTGGTCTGGGTAATCAAAAACTCTTGCCGGAAGGTTATCTGCGTGAACCCGTTACCCGGTTGGAAAAAGGTACCGTGATTGAACATGCAGCAAATCCAGTTTCGCCTTTGCATATGCATCTTGCAGCCTCTCAGCCGTATTTATTAAATCAGGATGTTATCAAAAGCTTTGATCCAACTGCGGCTTTTTATGCAGTAGTCGGCATCGGTTTTCCACAGCGTTTTTATCAAACACTAGAACATCTGGGGCTGCAGCAATTTCAGTGTCATGAATTTCCAGATCATCATGATTATGAAATTGAAGATCTGCAATTCGATGACAATAGTCCGATCATTACTACTGAAAAAGATGCAGTTAAAATTATGGCATTACTCAAACAGTATCCAGATTATCAGCGGGATATCTGGGTGGTGCCGGTCGATGCAGTCTTGTCACCTGCCTGTTATACAATATTGCAGCAGCAATTAGAGCAACAGGGTATTTCTATTTCCTAAGGTTTATTTACGATGAAACATATAGTTATTCCTGCACGCTTCTCCAGTTCACGTTTGCCGGGTAAACCTTTGCTGGAAATCCATGGTCGTCCGATGATTCTGCGTGTCGTGGATCAGGCCAAAAAAGTACAGGGCTTTGATGACCTGTGTGTGGCAACAGATGATGAACGTATTGCCGAAGTTTGCCGTGCTGAAGGCGTTGATGTGGTCCTGACTTCAGCAGATCATCCCTCAGGTACCGATCGTCTAAGCGAGGTAGCTCGAATCAAGGGCTGGGCGAGTGATGACATTATCGTGAATGTACAGGGTGATGAACCTTTATTGCCAGCCCAGTTAGTTAAACAGGTTGCGCAACTCTTAGAAGATCAACCAGCTTGCTCAATGTCGACTCTGTGTGAGTCAATCCATCATTTAGAGGAATTCAAGCGTGACAGCATTGTTAAGGTTGTGATGTCTAAGCACAATCAGGCATTGTATTTTAGTCGTGCTACGATTCCTTATGACCGTGATGGTGCCAAGCTGGCTGAACAGAAACTGCATGATCAGGCTTATCGCCATTTGGGCTTATATGCTTACCGCGTGAAACTATTACAGGAATATGTGACCTGGGAAATGGGTGTGCTGGAAAAACTGGAATCTTTAGAACAGTTACGTGTACTGGAAAATGGTCACCGTATTGCCATTGCTGTGGCAGAAGCCAATTTACCGCCAGGTGTTGATACGCAGGAAGATCTAGATCGCTTGAACCAGATGGATCCATCTTCTTTTGCTTAATTTGAGAATTCTCCATGCCGCTTGATGTCAATGCACAGATTTATCCATGGCAGCAACAGGTTTGGGATACGCTAACCGGGCGTTTTCCTAAGCTTGGGCATGGTTTATTGTTCTATGGAAAAAAAGGCTGTGGTAAAGAAGCCTTTGTCCAGCAGTTTCTAGCCTGGGTTTTATGCCTAAACCGTCAGCCTGATGGCCCATGCGGTGAGTGTGGTAGTTGTCAGTGGCTGAAAGCGGATACCCATCCGAATTACGTCTATATCAGTACTGATGAAGATAATAAAAAACAGAATGCCAAAATTAAAATTGAAAAAATCCGTGATCTTCTGCCTTTTGTACAGCAGACGGTCGATGGTTGGCGCGTCATTGTCATTGAACCCGCTGAAGCATTGAATATTGCCTCTTCTAATGCCTTGCTGAAAACTCTGGAAGAACCGGGTGAAAATATTGTCATTATTCTGCTTGCGGATCATTATCTGAAATTGCCTGCAACTATTCGCAGCCGTTTACAGCATTTTGCTTTAGACCGGATTTCATCAGCGCAATTTAGTGAATATGTAGAGGCGCAGTTACCTGAAGCAGGTTCGAGCCAGCAGCAGCTATTAATGAATTTATCCAATCAGATGCCTTTGCAAGCGATTGAGGTTGCACAAAGTTCCTGGTTGCCATTACGTCAGGAATTCATGGAAGACTGGAAAAAACTGGTCATTCAAAAAAATATGCCAATGGCAATTGCGACCAAATGGAATAAAAGCCTGAGTTTTGGTGAATTTGGTCAAATGTTTGAATACTTGTTGTCCGATTTAATTTGTGTCAAGCTAAATCAGGCCGTAAAAAACATTGATCTGGACTTTAATGTATTGGCCGAACAATATTCATTGGAAACACTTTTTAAAATTTATGAGGATTTTCAGCGAGCCAAACAATATCTTGAGCAGAACGTACAAAGTAATCTGGTGCTCGATGAATTGTGTATCAAGCTGATGAATCTTTAGCTTAAGGGGAAAACAAGATGCAACCACGTATGGGCGGTATTATTCAGGCCAATATTCCGGATATTGAAACGTTATTTGCCAGTTATATGCCATATGTTGTAGGTGGTGGACTTTTTATTCCTTCCAAGCAGCCAGTAAAATTAGGTGAAGAAGTTTTTGTTTTGACGACTTTACCTGAACAGACGCAGAAAATTCCATTAACCGGAAAAGTGATCTGGGTGTCTCAAAAGCAGAATGGCACCAAGCCACAAGGTTTTGGGATTCAGCTCACCGGTGAAAAGGGTGTTTTCTTCAAAAATGAAGCCGATCGTCTGGTTGCAGGTCTTAAATCTGATGGACGTAAAAGTTACACTATGTAGTTAATTTACCTTCGGTAGGAACTCATTGTGTTTGTAGATACTCATTGCCATTTAACACTGCTCGATTTAACACCTTATAATGGTGATCTGGATCAGGCGCTTGCTCAGGCCCGTGAAGCAGGCGTATCCAAGTTTATGAGTATCTCGGTGGATCTGGATGATCATATCGAGCTGGCTAAAATCGCGGCCCGTCATCCTGATGTCGGTTATACCGTCGGTGTACATCCTTGCGAAGATGCGGCAACGATGGCGCGTGCGACCACTGAATATCTGGTTGAACTGGCACAGCCAGAAAAAGTCTGGGCGCTGGGTGAAACGGGGCTCGATTATTATCACAGCACCGATTTTATTGCCGAGCAAAAAGACTGTTTTGCCCGTCATATTCATGCCTCACAAATTGTGAAAAAACCTGTCGTTGTGCATACCCGTTCTGCCAAGCATGACACGGTTGATATTATTCGTGCAGAGAAATCTACCCATGGCATTTTGCACTGTTTTACCGAAGACTGGGAAACCGCTAAAGCTGTTTTAGACTGCGGTTACTATGTGTCTTTCTCCGGTATTGTTTCTTTTAAAAATGCCCAGGATTTGCGTGACGTTGCCAAACAGGTTCCACTTGATCGGGTTTTAATCGAAACGGATAGTCCTTACCTTGCTCCAATGCCATATCGTGGCAAATCTAATGAACCAAAATACGTTCCTTATGTAGCCAAAGCGCTTTGCGATGTATATGATAAGTCGCTAGAAGAAATGGCTTATATCACAAAGCAGAACTTTGAGAATCTTCTGAATTCAAAGTAAGTAAAGTTAGATAAGAGTACAAGAGAGTTATAGGGTGAAGATGGATCGTCAGGCTCAGTTTCGAGCAAGAGAAACCTTGATTTTTCAAGTTGCAGAACAGTTACTGCTAGAAAATGGTGAAGCAGGGATGACCCTGGATGCACTGGCAGCAGAACTGGATCTGGCCAAAGGCACTCTTTATAAGCATTTCCAGAGTAAAGATGAATTGTACATACTGCTGATTATCCGTAATGAGCGCATGTTGCTGGAAATGATCCAGGATAGTGATAAGGCTTTTCCTGAACATCTGGCATTCTTTATGTTGCATCATCTGCATCACCCTGAACGTACTGTCCTTTTTCATCAGATTGAAGAACGTCTTTCTACAACAGGTGTTGGAATTCAGCATCTGTTTAGCGAACTTTATCAGGTGCGCAAACAGCGCTTACGTCTGATTATCCGTATGACTGAAAGCTATCTGGCTTCAATCAATAGCAGCATGTCGGTGCGTGATTATCTGGCCTCAATCTGGTCATTGACCCATGGTGCAGCTGCTATTCTTAACTCCAGTTTCTACCAGCGCTATCTTGGTTCACGCGATACCTTGCGCGTTGCCCTTATTGATCAAGCTTTAGCTTTACCGAAACAGGTCCATCCTGCCGAGTAGTTCGCCTAAGAGTTGCCTATGATCAGATCACATCACGCCTCCATTCGTGGATTCACTCTAATCGAAGTGATGGTGGTGATTGTGATTATGAGTATTATGGCATCACTAGTTGTATTGAATATTGGTGGGGTAGATCAGCGCAAGGCAATGCAGACGCGGGAAGTCCTGTTACTGGATTTGCAGCGGATCTTGCGGGAAGCTAATGATCAATCCCGTATTCTTGCGCTTGATGTTCAGGCTGCCACTGATATTTCACCATTTCGCTACGGGGTCGTGGAATATCGTTCACCTAATCAGGCAGAACCGACTTTAAATCAGCAGAAATGGCAAAGTTATGCGGAGTTTAATCTGCGCAGTTTACCGGAACAGGTCTCTTTCCGGATTCAGCCTTTAGAGCAGCGTTATAATAATGCCCAAAATCGGGATCTTACTGAAGCCAATGCACCCAAGCTGATCTGGTTAGGCAATGGTGAAGTTAAACCGGTCAGAATCCAGTTTTATCTGGAAGATCGTGAAGTAGGCAATCCGATTGAAATTGATCACTTGGGTAAAGTCCATGAAAGCTAGGGTTTTCAAGCAGAGTGCCGGAGCTGATGTAATCAAGCCATTTAAGTCAAATGCTGATCGTGCGCACTCCGGGCATAGCTCTTCGTCTTGCGCAGCGGTGAAACAGCATTTCACTCATCGCGGCTCCTCAAGCACAGCTTTTGGACTTTCTTGCGCGACAATGCCGCTCAGGTCGAGTATTACTCGACTTAATCGTGCCTCAGGATTTACCTTGCTGGAAGTGATGGTTGCGCTGGCGATTTTTGCCACAGCAGCTATGACCCTGACTAAAGTTGTCATGCAATATACCCAATCGACTTCGAATGCCATTTTGAGAACCCAAGCTCAGTTTGTTGCCTTGAATGAAGCGGCACTGATGGAAATCAATCAGCAGTGGCTCACTGGTACTGAATCTAAACAACTCACCCAGCAGAGCGAAACCTGGCAAATTGATAAGCGCAGTGAGCCTACTGTAAGTCCTAATGTACAACGTATTGAATTACAGGTGAGTCTGGTCAACACTGAAACTGGTCAGGCAGAAAATGGAATTAGCAGCTTGATGTTCTTTAATCACCGGATGAATGAAGCGCCATGAAGTCAAAGGGATTTACGCTGGTCGAACTACTGGTTGCTATTGCTATTTTCGCCGTACTGTCTGCTCTAGGCTGGAAAGTATTTGATTATATTATACAAACCAAAGACCGTAATGCGGTGCATGAACAGCGCTTAAGTCAGTTGCAAGATACTTATCAGCAGATCTTGCGTGATACGGTACAGGCGGTGCCTTTAACGGCCAATATTAATGGTGATATTCAGCCGGCACTGGTTTTGCAAAACGGTCGTTTTAACTTTAGTAAGACTGGAGTTACCGATCCTCTGGAAGAGGGAATTTCTCCAGATGAACGGGTTGAATATCAGTACCGGGCAGATGAACAAAAACTATATCGCTTGAAATACCGGAATTTAAACCAGACCGGTCGTGATCAACCTGAATCCAGTGTGTTGTTGTCCGATGTTGAGCAGTTTCAGATCGTAGTACTTAATCCAAATGAAATGACCCAATGGCCAGACTCATCTTTTGATTTAAATCAGATTGAGCAAAAACAGCGTCTACCCAAAGGCATTAAAATCAACTTAATGGTTAATGGGGTTAGTTATGAGTGGATTTTTAGTTTATTGAATACAGATTTCCTGCTTGAAACCCAAAAGTTAACCTGACAAAGAATAATAAAATGCAGATGAACAAAGCAATGATGATCAAACAGCAGAAGGGGATTGCTCTGATTACCATTCTAGTGATGGTGGCGCTTGCAACTATTTTGGCTGCGACTATTGCTAAACGTCAGGCTGCAACTGTTGAAAGTACCGCTTATTTAATGCGACAAAACCAGTCTTTGATGTATGCCAAAAGTGCTGAAGCGTTTTTTTCTGAATTGCTAGTTGATGACGCAGAGAATGCAGCGGAAGTTGATCATTTAAATGAAACCTGGGCGCAGCCAATGCCGGCTTTTCCGGTTGAAGATGGTTATGTCTCGGGAATACTGCAAGATGAGTCGGGTAAGTTTAATTTAAATAGCCTGATTACAGCAGAAGGCACGGTGAATGAAAATGCTAAAGCCTGGTTTGAGCTGATATTAAAACGTGCTGGATTGCCAGAGCAGTTGAGTGAAGCCGTGATCGACTGGCAGGATGAAGATGAAATGCCAAGTGGACCAATGGGCGCAGAATCCAATTATTATCAGGGCTTGCCGAATGGTTCTCTACCTCCGAATGCCAAATTTCATAGCGTTGAAGAGCTGAAACTGGTACGAGGCTTTGAAGAAAACAAGTACAAACTAATTGCACCTTATCTAAGTACTGCGCCTGTAGCAGATACTACGGTCAATATTAATACCGCATCTGCATTTCTTTTGGCGAGCATGGATGAAAAGCTGGATGTGAATGCCGTGCAGCAATTGCTGGATCGCCGTCAGGCAAATCTGGAATATTTTTCCAATGTGGCTGATCTCTGGACACTAGAACCATTTGCTCAGGTGGATGCAGCCAAACACAACCTGTTTAATAACCTGCTTGGAGTGCAATCCAATCACTTTAAAGCACGTATCGAAGTGATGCTGAGTGAACGTAAACGTCAGTTTAGTAGTGATCTGGTGCGGCAGGACAAGAAGGTTTATATTGCCTATCGAAGCATGGCGCCTTTTTAAAATACCGCCATTTTTAAATAATCTCATTTTTTGGAATTTAATCTGTTTTCGCTTCAATCCCTTTTGCCTATCATGACGAACTGCAAAATTAATCCTCATCGGTTTACTTTTGCTTTATAATTGAAATTAATTCACCTATTTTTTGACGACATTACGGCATATGTTAATTCGTAAGTTATTTAAGTTTGAAAATGCTCATATTGTGCGTAACTGCACCTCGGATCGCTGTAAACGTTCGATTCATGGTCACAGTTATAAAGTTGAGTTATTGCTGAAAGCGTCGAAGTTGGATCATGGCCAGATGGTATATGATTTTGGTCTGCTCAAAGGGGTGATTAAGGATTTTTTTGATTCTTTTGACCATGCGATCTGCTTTTGGCAAAAAGATGATCCTGAATATATTCAGGCATGCAAGAATTTTAGTGCACGCTGGGTATCTTTGCCGGTTTCGCCATCTGCAGAACAATTTTCACGTATTTTCTTCTTCTTGGCTCAGCAGGTACTAGTATCTACTGTCACCCAGAATGGTGAAGGGGATGTTGAAGTTTACTCTGTGATTGTCCATGAAACTGATACAGGCTATGCGCAAAGCTTCCTGGAAGATATCCAGAATACACAGATGGGTCCACTTAGCCTGGAACAGATTGAATTCTCGGAGCAGGTGCGTGCAGAATGGACAGATCCAGAGATGTTTGCGAAACTGAAACAGGGTCTTCCATTTCATAATCCGGCTGTGGATCTGCAAGTCCAGCCTTAAAAATTCGAATATAAACGCAGACTGACATAGATTTAGGATTGAAGCATGTCTTTAAATGAACAGCAAATTGCCAAACTGAATAAAGTTCAGTTAGATGACAGCTGGAAATATGGACTCAGTGAGTTTTTATTGAGTCCAAAAATGGATGCGTTAAAAACGTTTTTAATTGAAGAAAAAAAAGCAGACAAGGTGATTTATCCACCGAATCACCTGATTTTTAATGCTTTGAATACAACGCCATTAGACCGGGTCAAAGTGGTCATCATTGGTCAGGACCCTTATCATGGCCCGAATCAGGCGCATGGTTTAAGCTTTTCGGTGCAAAAAGGGGTTGCATTACCTCCATCTTTACGTAATATTTTTCATGAGTTACACAATGATTTAGGTGTAAAAATCCCTAAACATGGTGATTTAACTCATTGGGCGGAACAGGGTGTACTTCTGCTCAACGCTGTACTGACTGTAGAGGCAGCACAGCCAACTTCACATCAGAAACGTGGTTGGGAAGAATTCACAGATCACGTCATTGATGTATTGAATGAACAACGTGAACATATCGTTTTTATTCTTTGGGGCGCATACGCACAGCGTAAAGGACAGCGCATTGATCAAAATAAACACCTGATCTTAAAGGCGGCACATCCTTCGCCTTTGTCAGCAAACCGCGGTGGTTTTTTTGGTTGTAAAGTTTTTTCGAAAACGAATAATTATCTCAAACAACATGGCATTGAGCCTATAGATTGGCAGCTGGACGCATGACTTATTCTCCTGTAACTAAACCTTACCATCCGGACCTGATTGTTGAACAAGCCAATAATGGCTGGCGCATTGTTCGCCTGAATCGTCCAAAATCATTACACGCTTTAGATGAATCTCTGGTTTCAGCATTGCTAGAAGTCTTTCAGGACTTTCATACAGATGACAGCGTAAAAGCGATCTGGCTGGATTCAACTACCCCGAAAGCATTTTGTGCCGGTGGCGATGTACGTAAGCTGCGTCAGTTAGTAATTAATGATGAAGTGGCAACCGCCAATAAGTTTTTTGAACAGGAATATGCGCTAGATTTATTACTGCATAACTATGCCAAGCCGGTATTGGTGTGGGGTGAAGGTTATGTTATGGGTGGTGGTTTAGGCCTGTTTATGGCGGCTCCATTCCGTTTGGTGACGCCGTATTCACGTCTGGCCATGCCTGAGATTAATATTGGTTTATATCCAGATGTGGGTGCAACCCGCTTCCTGGCAGACCGTGGAGCGATTGGTCTGTTTACTGGTTTAACCGGTTCTATCATGACTGCTGCCGGTGCTTACGGCATTGGCTGGGCAACCCATATCTGTGATGCACAGCGTGCTTCAGTTTTGGATAAAGTCATAAATATAGACTGGGAACATTATCCAGCTGGCGATTTCCGTGCGATTGATGACACCTTGAACAGCATGCACCGTCCGGTAGGCCCGGGTCCTTTGCAAAACTCACTGGATGTAATCCACAGTGTATGTCGTGGCGTAAACTTCGAGCACGATTATGAATCGATTATTGGTTTAAGTGATGCGCGCAGTGACTGGTTGCGTCAGGCCAGCGAAAACCTGCAAAAAGGTTCACCTGCAACCGCTGCTCTAAGCTGGTTATTATGGCAATGGGGTAAACAGGTTCATTCATGGAATGAAATTTTTGAACTGGAAACCCAGATTTCAGATTGGAAAATCCGTCATCCTGATTTTGTTGAAGGTGTACGTGCACGACTGGTTGATAAAGATCTGTCTCCAGAATGGCAAAAGGGTAGTGATTTAAGCCTGAAAGGCATTCTGTCTCAGAATCCACCGGTAACCACCATTGAAAGCTGGAATGAGCTACTCAAGCACTATGATGTGATTTAAGTCTGAATGTCCGAAACACAATTTACCGATGAATACTGGATGCGGCTTGCTTATGAGCAGGCTGCACTTGCTGCTGCGCAGGGTGAAATTCCTGTGGGTGCGGTGATTGTCAGCCAAAATCAGGTCATTGGCCGTGGCTACAATGCGCCTATTTCTTTAAATGATCCGACTGCCCATGCTGAAATCGTAGCATTACGTGAAGCCTGTCAGAACCTGAAAAACTACCGCCTGCCTGAAGATGCTGTCCTCTATGTAACTCTGGAACCGTGCACCATGTGTGTGGGTGCATTGGTGCATTCGCGTATTTCACGGGTCGTCTTTGGTACAACTGAGCCCAAAGCAGGTTCTTTGGTGAGTGCACGCAAGCTTTTTGAGACTGGTTACTATAATCATGTATTTCCATTTGACTCGGGCTGTATGCAGCAGCAATGTGCTGAGCAGTTGAGTGCATTTTTCAAGTTACGCCGTGAACAGAAACGCCAGCTGAAATTGCAAGAAAAATTACTGAATGCTCATAAATAAATCGAATCTAATTCGTTAAACTTTGCTCACTTTAAAATCATTTATTTTCAGGAAAAAGAAAAATGAAAAATGCGATTCAGGTAAAAAAAGAATTCCCAGCAGCGATTGATAAGGTTTTTGAGTTGCTGTCTAAACACGATGCTTATAACGTGGCTTTTGCACCAATGCAGGTGGAACGGATTAAGGATTCGGCAGACCCTGAGCGCCCAGATGGTGTGGGTTCTGTGCGTAGCATGGGTTTAGGTCCAGTCAAGCCGCTAAAAGAGCAAATTACCTTGCTAGAGCCGAACTCCCGTATTGAATACAAGATCGTAAAGAATCCTTTGATTAAACATCATTTGGGTATTATTGAGTTTGAAGCATTGGACGATAACAAAAGTCTGGTGACTTATACGATAGAATTGCAGGCACGTCTTCCATTTGTCAGTAAATTAATTCTTGCACAGCTCAAGACAGGGATTAAACTAGGCCTCGCAAAACTTGCAAAATCTGTATAAATAACGGGAAAGTAATGACAGTTCAAATTATTACCATTGATGGTCCAAGTGGATCTGGCAAAGGCACACTGGCTGCAAAACTGGCAGCACATTACCAGTTTCATTTACTGGATTCAGGGGCTTTGTATCGTTTATTAGGACTGTCATTGCATCACCATAATTTACTCGATGAACTGGATACTAAACTGGCTGAATGCGTACAAATTGCAACAAATTTGGATATCCAATTTGTCAGCACTGAATCAGGTGTTCAGGTATGGCTGAATGGTGAAGATGTCTCCCAAACTATCCGTACCGAACGGGTGGGTGAGTATGCTTCAAAAGTTGCTGCAATTCCTGAACTTAGAACTGCTCTGGTGGCCCGTCAACATGCTTTTGCTCAAGCTCCTGGTCTAGTGGCAGATGGCCGCGATATGGCGACCAGTATCTTCCCAGATGCACAAGCCAAGATTTATTTGACAGCTTCGGCTGAATCCCGTGCGCAAAGACGTGTAAAGCAGTTGCAGGGTATGGGGCTGGATGTTAAAATAAACGACATTTTAGCTAATATCGAAGCGCGGGATAAACGAGATATGGAACGCACTGTTGCTCCGCTCAAACCTGCTGCTGATGCGTACATCATCGACAGTTCAGATCTGAATATCGATGAAGTATTCAAGCTGATGACCACATATGTGGATCAGCAATTAGCTCAATAACCCTATTATTTCAGCAGACGCATAGCTTGATCAGTTTTATATGGACTATGTAGATGCTTAATTAAACCGGCCTTGTCTGATCCAAGACCGCTGACTTTATCGGATATATCATGACCGAATCTTTTGCAGCCCTCTTTGAAGAAAGTGAATTAAACCTCAACGTTGAAAAGGGTGCAGTCATCCAAGGCGTTGTAGTAAGCATCGACTCTGATTGGGTAACTGTTGACACTGGCCTTAAATCTGAAGGCGTTGTTGACCGTGCTGAGTTCTTAAATGAACAGCGCGAACTTGAAGTTCAAGTTGGCGACACTGTAGACGTAGTTGTTGAAGCACTTGACAACGGTATGGGTCAAACAGTTCTTTCTCGCGAAAAAGCTAAACGCGCTGAGACTTGGACTAAACTTGAAAAAATCTTTGAAGACGGCGAAATCGTTACTGGTGTTATCTCTGGTAAAGTTAAAGGCGGTTTCACTGTTGACATCGGTCCAGTTCGTGCGTTCCTTCCAGGTTCTTTAGTTGATACTCGTCCTATCCGTGATACTACTCACTTGGAAGGTAAAGAGTTAGAATTCAAAGTAATCAAACTTGACGCTAAACGTAACAACGTTGTTGTTTCACGTCGTGCTGTTATGGAAGCTGAATCTTCAGCTGACCGTGAAGCGCTTCTTGCTCAGCTTGAAGAAGGTCAAACAGTTACTGGTACTATTAAAAACCTTACTGACTACGGTGCATTCGTTGACCTTGGCGGTATCGACGGTCTTCTTCACATCACTGATATGGCTTGGAAACGTATCAAGCACCCATCAGAAGTTGTTGAAGTGGGTCAAGAAGTTACTGTTAAAGTACTTAAATTCGACCGCGAACGTAACCGCGTATCTTTAGGCCTTAAACAATTAGGCGAAGATCCATGGTTAGCGATTATGAGCCGTTACCCTAAAGGTTCTATCGTTAAAGCTCGCGTAACTAACCTGACTGACTACGGCTGTTTCGCAGAAATCGCTGAAGGCGTTGAAGGCTTAGTACACGTTTCAGAAATGGACCACACTAACAAAAACATCCACCCATCTAAAGTAGTTCAGATCGGTGACGAAGTTGATGTTATGGTTCTTGAAGTAGACGAAGAGCGTCGTCGTATTTCTCTTGGTATTAAACAAACTCGTGCTAACCCATGGGAAGAGTTTGCTAAGAACCACGACAAAGGTGAAAAAGTTTCAGGTACTATCAAGTCAATCACTGACTTCGGTATCTTCATCGGTTTACCAGGCGGTATCGATGGTCTAGTTCACTTGTCTGACATCTCTTGGAACGAACAAGGCGAAGAAGCGATCCGTCGTTACAAGAAAGGTGACACTGTTGAAGCAGTTATCCTGTCTGTAGATGCTGAAGGCAACCGTATCAGCCTTGGTATCAAACAATTGAACAGCGATCCGTTCAACGATTTCTTAGCTGCTAACGAACGCGGTGCGCTTGTTAAAGGTACTGTAACTGCAGTTGACGCTAAAGGCGCTACTGTTAAGTTAGCTGATGAAGTTGAAGCAACTCTTAAAGCATCTGAAATCAACCGCGACCGCGTTGAAGATGCGACTAAATTCCTAGAAGTTGGTCAAGAAGTTGAAGCTAAGATCATCAATGTAGATCGTAAATCTCGCTCTATCAACTTGTCTATCAAAGCGAAAGACGAAGCTGAAGAGAAAGAAGCTGTTGCTAACCTGAAAACAGCTGCTGCTGGTCAAGACAATGGTCCTAAAACTATTGGTGACTTGATCAAAGCGCAAATGAATCACTAAGAGTAGATGGTGAATTGTATTGTTAATGTAAGTTAAGTAATACTTTTTACACAAATACTGTAAACGGTAGCGTAGTATTTAATTATTGCGCTACCGTTTTGTATTTAAACAGGTTATTATCGGAAAATAGATCCCGAGTAGCTTGATAATTAAAGAGGTCGCAGATGACTACTGAAGCACTTAATAAGTCTGACTTAATAGAGCGCATCGCGCTAAAGAATCCGCATTTGGCTGAACCTTTAGTGGAAGAAGCAGTTAAAATTATGATTGATCAAATGATTGAAGCTTTATCATCTGATAACCGTATTGAGATTCGCGGGTTTGGCAGCTTTGCATTGCATCATCGTGAGCCTCGCGTGGGTCGTAATCCTAAAACAGGTAAATCTGTTGAAGTTGCAGCAAAAGCTGTTCCACACTTTAAGCCAGGTAAAGCACTTCGTGATGCAGTAAACGAATCTGCAAACAAATAAACAAGATATTTACGGGGTGTTCATGCGTTACGTTCTGGTCATTCTTTTATTGCTCGTCTTTGGCTATTCATTAGCTTTGGTGTTGCAAAACGGGACTGAGGTCTCAGTGGACTTGTTATTTACTCAAGTTCCTGCAATGCGCTTAGGGTTATTGCTCCTTTTGACTCTTTCCTTAGGAATAGTGGTTGGCTTGTTACTCGGTGTGCAGGTTTTCCGCGTTTTTCAGAGTAATTGGGAAATTAAACGACTACGTAAAGATATTGAACATCTACGTAAGGAACAGTTGAATACTGCCAAGATGATGGCAGCAGAAGCGGCAGCTCATACACGACATGAGAAAACAGTATTAGATATTAATTCTAATGACAGGCCATCGGCACCGCTTTAGACAAAAATGAGAAGTCGAAGTAATCTACTGATTTTTTTACTTCGCCTGTTTTGATTAAACGCCTTTTAGCTTAGCTTCTAAGGCGTTTTTTATTGCTAAATTATATTTAGAAGAAATATATAAAAATTATATAAATAAATGACTTAATTTGAATCAAAAAATCATTTTTGCGAAAATATTCTTGGTTGTTATAGGGCTAGTCCGTATAATGGTTTAATTTTGTCAATTTGAAGGGTCTTCTCATGAGTATCATCGTTGCACTGGATGCTAAAAGTCAATTTGATGCCTTAACGATTGCAGAGCAGCTCGATCCTGCCTTATGTCGAGTAAAGGTGGGCAAAGAGTTATTTACTCATGAAGGTCCTATCATTGTAAAAGCACTTCAAGACAAAGGTTTTGACGTGTTTTTAGATCTGAAGTTCCATGATATTCCGAATACCACTGCACAAGCGGTATGTGCTGCGGCAGACTTGGGCGTGTGGATGGTCAATGTCCACGCTTCAGGTGGTCGTAAAATGATGGAGACCTGTGTTGAGCGTTTAAAAGCAGGTAACTATAAGACTCAACTCATTGCGGTAACTGTGTTGACTTCAATGGGGCGTGAAGACTTGAAAGATATTGGCTTGGATATTGAGCCTAATGAACATGTAAAACGTCTGGCTCAACTCACCAAAGATAGTGGCTTGGATGGGGTGGTCTGTTCCGCACAAGAAGCGAAAATGCTGCGTGAAACTATTGGAAAAGACTTTGCACTGGTCACTCCTGGGATTCGTCCTGAAGGTTCAAATGCAGACGATCAAAAACGTATTGTGACACCAAAACAGGCAATGCTGGATGGATCAACACATCTGGTGATTGGACGACCAATTACCAAGTCGGAAAATCCTCGTCAGACTCTAAAAGATATTTTGGCAACATTGTAATTCCGGTTACCTGATGAAAAGCCTTTCATATGAAAGGCTTTTTTTATACATTGAGAAAAGCTGTATAAAAATAAAAAGGAACTTCAAATGAGAATAATAAAGACACCAGAACAAAAGATGCTAGAACAAAGGCTGGAGATGGAAAAAATAGCAGATCAGTTCGAACAGCAGGAAAAATATAAACAACAGGCACAGTCGGGTTCATGGGACTGGATGTCAGGCCTTGATAGCATAGATATTGTAGAACTCGCTTCAGAGATGATGGAGACAGTAGGAGATTCATTGAGTAGGGTTGATTTGAATTTTTAATATTCCGTAGTTTATTTTATTTCTAATTGAATCCCCCTAAATCCCCCTTTATGAAAGGGGGACTTCTCCTCCCTTTAAAAAAGGGAGGTCGGGAGGGATTTTTAAATTACCGCCAACACACTTACCGCTACTGGCGCCAATACAGATAAAATAAAACCGCTCACCATGGCATGTGGAATAAAATCATTGCCACAGGCCTGTTTGACCATGGGTAAAGTCACATCCATCGCAGTCGCACCTGCAGCAGAAATTGCTGATCTTGGGTAACGCCAGCCGGCACAATACATCAGTAAAATCGCAAAAATTTCCCGAAACAGGTCATTCATCAGGGCAATACTACCCAGTTCTGCATTTCTCAGTTCTGTGACGACAACACCCGACATGGAATAAAAACCATAACCTTGCGACAGCATAATCAGGTCTTTTAAATGAATATCTGGATTCCAGAAAGAATAGACAATTGCTGCCACGCATGAACCAGCAATACAACCTGCCGGAACCAGCAGGATTTTCCAGTTCAACCATGAGCGATCAAGTGGTGAGTAGGCGAGATCCAGTCCAATTAGAAACATAAAGACCAGTAATAAATGCCAAGTGCTGATCTGAACAGAAAGCCCTATTTGAGTGAAACTATAATGCAGCAAGTATCCAGCGGCTAAGGCAAAGAACGCATAACTAATATTGACCAGTGATTTAATCACTAGCTCAGTGGAGACTCGTCCAGAAGAAGGCTGGAAATCTGCCCATTTAAAGAGCAGATAACAACAGCCAAATGCCCCAATAGAGGTGAGAAAAGCAATTGTAATAGAGGTATTTAGAATCTGAGCAGGATGAGGTAATTCCGCTAAAAGTTCAGAAAACTCAAAAGCGATGGCAATCAGCAAAATATAACTAAAATACGGAAGAACCTTAAAGCAGATTTTTGTGAGGGGAGCAGGAAGCCGTTTCGCAAAAACAAAACCAAGCACTAAACAGACCAGAAGCTGGGATACTAACCAAAGCGATTGCATAATAAAAAAGTATGATAAATCAGTCTTTATTATGCCATCGCTAGCACTATGAATGTGAAGGGCTTTTAACTGGCTTTATTTAAAAAATAATAATCTGCTGCATTAAGGGTTTTGGTTTTGAGCCAGTATTTCCAGGTATAGGTAGGCCATAAGGCAAAATTTTTCCCACCTTCCTGCTGATACCAGCTAACGCAGCCAGATTGCCAGACCGTATTGTCCAGCATATGTTGGACATCCTGGTTGAATTTTTCCTGTACCTGATCTTTGACCACAATTGCATCACTATGTGATTGATCCACTAGGGCGATCATTT
Source organism: Acinetobacter sp. NIOH-H-8 (assembly GCF_046635365.1). Classification (NCBI taxonomy): domain Bacteria; kingdom Pseudomonadati; phylum Pseudomonadota; class Gammaproteobacteria; order Moraxellales; family Moraxellaceae; genus Acinetobacter; species Acinetobacter sp. NIOH-H-8. The sequence goes on along the minus strand of NZ_JBHDVN010000015.1, from coordinate 21,038 downwards.
GCAGGATATAACTTACTTGCGCTTCAATCATGAAAAGGACTGAATTATGTGCCAGCACAGTATTTGGCCCTAATAACTGGAACAGGTTCGGAAAACCTTTCACACAGATTCCATAATAGCTTTCGGCACCATCTTTGCAGACATCATTTAAGTGAATGCCATTCAGGCCAGTGCAGTCAAAATTTTTCAGATAAATTCTTGGATCAGTAATAAATCCGGTACCGTAGATCAGGCAGTCAATCGGACGTTCTTTACCATCTACTGTAATAATACTGTTTTCAGTCACTTCACAAATGCCTTCAGTAACCAGTTCCACATTTTTACGGTTAAAGGTAGGGAAATATTGATTAGACACCAGAATCCGTTTACAACCCATGATGTAGCCTGGAGTTAACTTCTTGGCAGTTTCCTTGTCCTTGACCTGATAGCGAATATAAGCTTCAGCCAGTTTCTGAGCATATTTCATGACAGTTGATTTAACGATAGGCACCACGCGTGATTCATTGGACCAGTACAGGCGAATCCGGTGTAACTTGCGGAACCATTCATATTTGGAAAATAGCTTTTTTTCCAGGTCATGATATAGGTGCTCATCCCGTGGAATAACCCAAGCCGCAGTACGTTGCAAGACATAGAGCTGTTTGCATTCGGGTGCAATTTCAGGGATATATTGAATTGCACTGCCACCAGTCCCAATCGATGCAACATTTTTTCCCTTGAGATCATAATGATGATCCCAGTGAGAAGAGTGAAAGATTTTGCCCTTAAATTTTTCAATGCCCGTAATATGAGGAATTTGAGGAACATGTAAAGGACCAGAGGCAAATACTACAAACTGGGCTTCCAGAATGCTTTGATCATGCAGATGGATTTGCCATAAGCATCGGTCTTGCTGATAATGAACCCCGAGTACTTCGGTATTCAGCCGAGCAAAAGCCCGAAGATTATAATCACTGACTAAATCTTGAATATAGCTAAAAATTTCCGGTGCTTCGGCATAGCGTTTTGACCAGTCAGTTTTGGGGGCAAAAGAAAGGGAATACATGTGTGATTGCACATCACAGGCCGCTCCAGGATACTGATTATCGCGCCAGGTTCCACCAAAATCGCTATCTTTTTCTATAATAATAAAATCATGGATGCCTTGCTGCTGTAAACGTATTGCCATCGCTATCCCGCCAAAACCGGCACCGATAATGGCCACTTTGGTATAGGGATGATTGTGGGTAGGGCTTGTATTGTCCAGCATCTTCGCATTCCTTGCTTATTTTAATAATGGATAATTATCTTGATTTATTAACTGGCTATTAGATATAAAATTGATCTAAACGGCAATAGCCGACTGCTTATTTTTATAGTACAACTAGAGCTATCACATTGTATTTGTATGGTTATGAAACGTTCTGTTCTCAGTCTGATGTATCTGATCCAGGGCATGCGCAAGGCTGGCATAGAGGTCGATCAAAAACTGCAAAATATCGGCTTGCGTGTTGATGCGCTTGATCCGACTTCAATTATTCACCCAAGCGTGGAATATGATGTGCTCAAGGTGGTGGGTCAGGATATCCAGCCAGAACAGGGTTTATTGATCGGCCAGCATTATGCTTTGGCAGGTTATGGGCCTTTGCTGATGTTGCTGGTGACCAGTCCAACCGTACGTGATGCGATGCATCAGGTGATTCGTTTTCAGCAATTGACGCATCTTACCGGTCAGTTGGGAGTGGAGCAAAGTGAGTACCGCAGTGCGCTTTGCTATTATCCCAAGAAAACGGAAGATCATCTGGGAATGCTGGTCGCGCAAGCTGAGATTTCAGGTACTTTCAAGTTCATTCGCGATATTTACAAGATGATGGGTTTGTCCAAGCCTGACTTGCAGATTGAACTGCCTTTCGCCGCACCGGAACAACCTGCTACCCAGAAAATCTATCATGATTATTATGGAACACAGGTACAGTTGGGTGCTGCAAGAGCTGCATTCTGGTTTGATGAGGCCATTTTGGATATCCGGATTCCTTCAGCAGATGCGGAGACCTTTGCAGTCTATGAAGCAAAGTGTCTGGCTGAACTGGAACGTCTGGCGGAAGATGCTGATGTCCCGACTGTGGTACAGCGAGTACAGGATTATCTGGAGCTGCAAACCGGTTTGATGCCGAGTATGGCTGAAACGGCTCAGGCTCTGAATATTCCAGAACGTACTTTACGCCATCAATTACAGCAGTTCGATACCAGTTATAAACAGATTCGCGAAGAGATTATTAAAGATAAAGCTTTGCGACTCATTGAATATAAACAGTATTCGATTGAAATGATTGCAGAGTTATTGGGTTATTCCGAACCGGCTGCTTTTAACCATGCCTTTAAGCGTTGGTTTGGGCAAAGTCCTCGGCAATATATAAAATAGCCTAAGTTAGTTAATGCCAAAGTGTTATAGTGTGCGTTCTAAACTCCGCTATAATTAAACAGATCCTGAATAGTACGAAACCTATGTCCGATTTTAATTCACAGCACAGCACCGCTTTTAGTCCGATCTCTCCTGCAGAACGTTATGCACAGGCTTTGTCTTCAGGACAGTTTATGCCTGATGATGCACAGGCCATGGCAGTACATGAGCTAAATCGTACCTGGCTGGAATTAATTCAGCGCTTTAAAGCGTCTAAGAAAGCCTTTCGCCGTTTCCGCCGTCAGACTTCGCCGAAGGGTGTATACATGTGGGGCGGAGTAGGTCGTGGCAAGACCTGGCTAATGGATCAGTTTTATGAGTCGATTCCATTTCGCCGCAAAACCCGTATGCACTTTCACCATTTTATGCAGCATGTGCATCGTGAGTTAAACAAGCTTTCAGGTCAGCGTAATCCGCTGGATCTCGTAGCGGATCAGATTTATAAAGATGCTGTGGTGATCTGCTTTGATGAATTTTTTGTATCTAACGTGACAGATGCCATGATTCTGAGTGATCTGTTCCAGAAGCTGTTTGAACGTGGCATTACGCTAGTAGCGACTTCGAACATTGCACCGGATGGTTTATATAAAAACGGGATTCACCGTGACCGTTTTCTGCCAACCATTGAAATGGTCAAGAAAAACTGTGTCATTCTGAATGTAGATGCTGGTGTGGATTACCGTTTACGTGTCTTAAAGCAGGCGCAATTATTCAAATATCCACTAACGCATGATAATAAAAACTGGTTGGCACATCGCTATACCGCACTTACTCAAACCCAAACCTCTTCTCAAGAACCAATCATCATCAATAACCGCATTGTTGAAACTGTGGCACATACTGAAGATGTGTTGTGGTGTGAGTTCTCTGAACTATGCCTAAAACCGCGTAGTCCGGCTGACTTCATTGAAATTGCGAATATCTACAATACGGTATTGGTCAGCAATGTGCCGCATTTAACCGATTTCCTAAATGATGCCACACGCCGTTTTATTTATCTGGTCGATGAATTTTATGACCGTGGAGTCAAATTACTGCTGACTTCAGAAGATAATATTATTGATCTTTATAAAGGTGAGCGACTGGCTTTCGAAATTGAACGGACCCGTTCACGTTTGCTAGAGATGCAATCAGATGAATATCTGCATTCAGAACATCGCCAGATCGAGAAAATAGCTTCAAGTGAGCCTGAATAAATACAACAAGCGCTGGTCATGACCGGCGCTTTTTTATGCATTCCATTGCGTCAAAGATCGACAAGCTCAGCCAAACATGGCTTAATCTTGATCTAAATATGACCTTGTATAAAAAGAACGGACAACTTTTATTCAAAAATCTGAACTTAAGTCTAATTTCTACATTTCAAAAACTTTATACACTGTCATGAGGGTATTTAGCAGGATGATATTGCATCGTGTGTGACATCATTTAATAAGAATATGAGGGTATTCTTATTAGAAAAATGCTCATTATTTTGCGGTGTGATAGTACTATTCAGCTAGATTTTAATCGGTATACTAGAATCTCTTGTATAAAAAGTAGCAATATCAGGAAAGACAATGACTGCACGTATTCAAAAAGGCAAGTTAGCGATTGCTAAAGAACTTTACGATTTTATCGAAAATGAAGCACTACCAGGTTCTGGTTTGGACAGCGAAACATACTGGAAGAACTTTGAACAAGTCGTTGTTGATCTTAGCCCTAAAAACAAAGCACTTTTGGCTAAGCGTGATGATATTCAAGCTAAAATTGATGAATGGCATCGCAATAACACATTTGAATTACAAGCTTACAAAGCTTTCTTGACTGAAATTGGCTACTTATTACCAGAAGTAGAAGATTTCCAGATCAGCACTGAAAATGTAGACGAAGAGATTGCACTATTGGCTGGCCCACAGCTGGTAGTTCCAGTACGTAATGCACGTTACTGCCTGAACGCAGCGAATGCACGCTGGGGTTCTTTATACGACGCTTTATACGGCTTCGACGTGATCTCTGAAGAAGATGGTGCTGAAAAAGGTAAAGGCTATAACCCGAAACGTGGTGAGAAAGTTATCGCATTCGCGAAAAACTTCTTAAATGAAACATTCCCGCTGGCACAAGGTTCACATGCTGATACAACCAAATATGCAGTTGAAGGTAATGCACTGGTTGTAACGCTGAAAGACGGCTCTACCACAACTGTTGCGGATAGCTCTAAATTCGTTGGTTACAATGGCGAAGCTTCTGCACCGACTGAAATTGTACTGAAAAATAACGGCCTGCATGCGATCATCCAGATTGATGCAAACAGCCCAATTGGCCAAACAGATGCAGCAGGCGTAAAAGACGTTGTGCTTGAAGCAGCTGTAACGACGATTCAGGACTTGGAAGACTCTGTTGCAGCAGTTGATGCTGAAGAAAAAGTAGAAGGCTACCGTAACTGGTTAGGCTTGATGAAAGGTACGCTTGAAGAGTCTATCGAGAAAAATGGCAAGACCATTACCCGTAAACTCAATGCTGACCGTACTTTCAAAAATGTTGAAGGCGGTGAGACCAAGGTTCATGGTCGTTCATTGATGCTGCTTCGTAACGTTGGTCACTTGATGACAAACCCGGCGATCCTTGTAGATGGCGAAGAAATTTATGAAGGCATCATGGATGCATTGGTAACTCCATTGCTTTCTGTGGCTGATATCCGTGGTGAGAACACGATCAAGAACTCACGTACCGGTTCTATGTATATCGTTAAGCCAAAAATGCACGGTCCAGAAGAAGTTGCATTTGCGGTTGAGCTGTTTGAACGTGCTGAACAGGCGCTTGGCTTACCTGCGAAAACCCTGAAAATCGGTATCATGGATGAAGAACGCCGTACTTCGGTTAACCTGAAAAACTGTATTGCTCAGGCGAAAGACCGTACCATCTTTATTAACACCGGTTTCATGGATCGTACAGGTGATGAAATCCATACCTTCATGGAAGCAGGTCCATTTGTTCGTAAAGGCGAAATCAAAGGCCAAAAATGGTTCCCAGCTTACGAAAACCGTAACGTCATGGTAGGTCTACAAACAGGTCTACGTGGTAAAGCACAGATTGGTAAAGGCATGTGGCCAAAACCAGACATGCTGTTAGACATGTACAAAACCAAGACTGAACATCCTGAAGCAGGTGCAAGCTGTGCATGGGTTCCATCTCCAACAGGTGCAGTGATTCACGCGATTCACTACCACCAAATTAACGTGGCAAACCGTCAGCAAGAATTGCTTGCAACTGAAGCGTTGCCTTTAGATGATTTGTTAACTCCACCTCTTGCAACTGATACCAATTGGTCTGAAGAAGAGAAACTGAAAGAACTGGAAAATAACTGTCAAGGTATCTTGGGTTATGTCGTTCGTTGGGTTGATCTGGGTGTAGGTTGTTCTAAAGTTCCAGACATCAATGATGTGGGCTTGATGGAAGACCGTGCGACTTTACGTATTTCTTCTCAGCACGTTGCAAACTGGTTACGTCACGGGATCGTAACGCGTGAACAGGTTGAAGAAGTAATGCAACGCATGGCGAAAATTGTGGATGAGCAAAATGCGAATGATCCACTGTACAAGCCAATGGCTGCTGACTTTGACAACAGCATTGCATTCCAGGCTGCTTCTGATCTGATCTTCAAAGGTGGTGAACAGCCATCAGGCTATACAGAGCCGCTTCTACATGCAGCTCGTTTAAAACTTAAAGGTTATACAGGTAACTAATCCTGTAACTTGAAAAAAAGCCTCTTCGGAGGCTTTTTTATTGCTCTTAAAAAAGATCTAAGGATAAAAATGTTCTTTTGGAAGGTAAACTAACTGATTGAAGCCCTAAAACAGAACAAAGTCAGAGAAGAAAACTTTAATAATAATTATCTGTTAAACAGTAGCTTTATATCTGCCAGTCGCTATTCCTATGAGCGTTTACAGTTCCTCATGCTGGGTAGCTGTAGAGCTTTGGATCATGATATTTAAGACTCAGTTTAATTCGCAATTTTTAATTTCTAAGAATCGTATTTTGGCTGATGTACTGGAAGATTTAAACTGCGATAAAAGAGAATCATGCATCAGTAAGTTCCACTTACTTATAAAGCTAAAGATAAAAGCGTAACAATTCGTCGCTGTCACTTCCATCCTGAAATGGCTCTGCTAAAGTAAAAGCAAATCAATAAATTGCAGGGAAGAACAGCATGGCATATCAAAATTTGGATCAGCAGTTTATTGCGGGTCAGTGGCAACCCGGCCGTTCTCAGAAAATGATTCAGAATTTGAATCCCTACACCCAAGATACGATCTTTACTTTGCAGGCGGCCAGTACTGCAGATGTTGATGCGGCTTATGTGGCAGCTGATAAAGCCTTTCAGCAGAGTGCTATTAAATCAGTAGAGTTAAGACAGCAAATCCTGCAAAAACTACAACATGTGATTCAGGTACGCCAAGATGAAATTATTGACTGGTTAATTCTTGAGTCTGGAAGTACCCGTTTTAAAGCGGGTCTGGAAGTTGGCGCTGCTTTATCCATTATTCAGGAAAGTCAGAAATTTCCGGGGCAGATCAAGACTGAACAGCTGGAGAGCAAAGATCCCCAACGTAAAAGTCTGGTACTGCGTAAACCCTTGGGTGTGATTGGTGTCATTAGCCCATGGAATTTTCCATTTCATTTATCCATGCGTTCGGTAGCAACAGCGATTGCCTGTGGAAATAGTGTGGTACTCAAGCCAGCAAGTGATACGCCAGTGACAGGTGGAACCTTATTAGGAAAACTGTTTGAAGAAGCTGGCTTACCTGCAGGTGTGCTCAATGTGGTATCAGGTGCAGGCAGTGAAATTGGTGACTATTTTGTCGAACATCCGATTCCAAAAATGATCTCATTCACGGGTTCTACAGAAGTCGGACAGAATGTAGGAAGCAAAGCCTTAGCCAGCCCTCGAATTAAACGTCTGGCGCTGGAACTGGGCGGAAATGCGCCACTGGTGATTCTGGATGATGCTGATCTTGATCTGGCAGTAGAACTGACAATCATGGGGCGCTTTATGCATCAGGGGCAAATCTGTATGAGCACCAATCGGGTTATTGTCGATGCGTCTATTCATGATGCCTATGTGGAAAAACTTTTAGAGCGAGTGAAAACTGTTGCTGTGGGTGATCCAAATCTGGAAGAGACCATCATTGGGCCGATCATCAATCAGAGTCAGATCAAAAAACATCAGCAGATTATTCAAAGTGCAAAAGAGCAGGGTGCAGAGCTGGTATACGAAGGGGGGATAGAAGGTAATCTGGTCTATCCACATATCTTTACTGGGGTAGCACCTGAATCTCCATTGGCTCAGGAAGAAAGTTTTGGACCGATTCTACCAGTACTGAAAGCTCGCGATGAAGCACATGCCTTAAAGCTGGCCAATGATACCCGTTTTGGCTTATCCAGTGCGGTTTGTACCTCGAATATTGAACGTGGTATTAATTTTACGGAACAGCTTGATATCGGTATGACCCATATCAATAGTATTAGTGTGGCAGATCAGGCCAATGCTCCGTTTGGGGGAGAGAAAAACTCTGGACTTGGGCGTTTCAATGGACGCTGGATTTTTGAGGAATTCACCCGTACTCACTGGCTGACTGTACCTAGTGAATAATATTAAATGATAGAAACTTATCCATAATCCATACAGGTTTAAGCTTGGCATCAAGCTATAATCAGAATATCAAGTGATCTGTCTGATTAAGCATGTGTGCCAACTTTAAGCCTTTAACTTCACAGCAAATACATGATCTGGGCTTGCCGGAAATTCCCTTTGAATATCCGGAAGAAGTCTATCCGAATTATGCTACCCCCTTGTTATTTCAATCTGATCAAGGTCTGGAATGGCGCTCGGTTAACTTTGGCTTTATTCCCAAATGGGCAGAGGATAAAACGATTGGGACAAAAACCTACAATGCCAGAAATGAAACTTTGCTGCAAAAACCAACCTTTGCAGAAGCGACAGCCAAATGCAAGTTTGGGGTGATTCCCGTCTCGGAATTTTATGAGTCAAAGTATTTTGATAATAAACCACAGCGCTGGGGTGTCAGGCGTAAAGATGGAAAAGCGACCTTTATTGCGGCACTGTATGAAATTGCTCGGGTGCAGGATGAAATCGTACGTTCGGCTAGTATGATTACGATGGATGCAATAGACCATCCCATGATGAAAGAGTTTCATGAGCCGGGGAATATTAAACGTTCAGTTATTGTGATTCCGCACGAACGTTTACATGAATGGCTGAATCTCACGCAACCGGATATTCGCAGCTTTGTACAGGGATTTCCAGTAGAGGAGTTCGAATGTTCACATGTACCAAAAGAAAGAATCAAAAAAGCCAGTCCACAGCTGAACTTTTTTGAATCCTAAAACCTAGAAAGCAATGGCGGATCGTTAATTATTATAAAAGGTGTTATTGATCTCGCCAGCTAAATTCAAAATTGAAAAATACTTAACGAGCCAAATTTTTAAAGATATGGCGTAAGCTTTCCATGGTTTTTTCAATTTGTAATGGGGTTAGCCCTTCAAATGACTGTTCCAGTACAACATTGGTCAGGTCATTAATTTTATGTGTCATTTCCATTCCTTTTTCAGTCAGCGCGACACGGGTAATACGAGCATCGTCTTCACAGGAATAGGTTTCAACCAGACCTTCATCTTTTAAGCGATAAACGATCTTGGTGGTTGTCGACATTTTAGATACGACCATTTCTGACAGGTCAGAAACGCTGGCATGTGGTTTGGCTTTAAGAGCAAGCAAGATACGGCGACGTGAATTATCGACACCATACTTTTTAAGTGCATGATCTACATTTAGGACATATTGGGCATGAACTTGAGTCACCCAGTAGTATGGAAAGTTTTCTAAATTAAAGTCTTCTGCACAAGGTAAAAATTTCGCATATTTTTTAGTCATGAAATGTTCCTTTTATTTATTTTTCTAGGGCACTGACATTTTATGTAAAAGTTTATACATGTTTCAACCTTTATTTTTAAAATGTTAACGAGATTGCATTTATTAGATCTTCTTAACATCAAAAAAATCAGGTGATTTATGTGTTGTAGATTAATCGGGGTAAATTGTAACTGTCTTTATCCAGATGAATGGCATTGATATGACATGCGAATCTTAACTCCAGATTAAATTTAGAGTCTGACTAAGAACTAGATTGGCAAACCATATGGATAAATGGCCGACTTGCGCATATCTTACTTTTGGTGAGTATGCGGAAATACAATTCAAAATCGATGCTGTTTAAATGAATGCTCTGATACATTTTTTAATCTGTAGCACGATGCAGATTCGGATTTCTCAAATCTGATCGAAAGCTAGAGCGAGTACATTTAAGTTGGTTACCCATCGAATAAAACCGTTTTGGATGAGAAACTTATGCATCTTTTTTATCCCACGACTAACTATTTATAACGTGTATGAACTATTTTAATAAAAAAATCCATATTTAAAATATGTCTTTAGATAAGTGGATTTAATGGACTTAGTAGGATAGTGGATGATTCAATATTTTATGATGCATGATTAGATATGAATATTAAGAGAAACAGTAATTTATATCTCAGGCTTCTATCAGTTAGATTTAATGCGCTTAGGGTCAAAAAGAAGCCTAAATTTTCTTTAATTTGTAATGAGTTATGTAGAATATAACAGATTCAGGCCAATGATTTGAAAATTAAAAGATTTTAGAATGAGGAGAGGCAAAGCGGTGCAACAGTTTTTCATAAATTTTATTGTTCAAAAATCATAAGTTTATGCATAATAGATACATCTTAAGTCGAAAAGGTTAAATTAAATGGATCCCTCGCCGTGCGTTGATCTTCCATATTCGTTGCTTACATACTCAAACGGGATGGTATTCTAATGGAATTTTTATTAGATCCTGGAATTTGGGTTGGTTTAATTACTCTTATTATTCTCGAAATCGTTTTAGGTATTGATAACCTAGTCTTTATTGCCATTCTGGCTGAGAAACTTCCTCCTGAACAGCGTGATAAGGCCCGCGTGATCGGTCTATCCTTAGCCTTGTTGATGCGTTTAGGTCTACTGTTCGCAATCTCTTGGTTAGTCACCTTGACTCAACCGCTTATTCAATTATTTAACTGGACCTTCTCCGGACGGGATTTGATTCTGCTCTTTGGTGGTTTATTCCTGCTCTATAAAGCCGTTACCGAACTTCATGAAAAAATTGAAGGCAAGCCTGAAATACAGGTCACGACCAAGGTGGCATATGCGGGCTTTACAGCCGTTGTGGTTCAGATTGTCATTTTGGATGCTGTATTCTCATTAGACTCAGTGATTACCGCCGTAGGTATGGTCGATAATATCTATGTCATGATGGCAGCCATGATTATCGCGATGGCCGTGATGTTACTAGCGTCTAAGCCATTGACTAACTTTGTGAATCGTCATCCTACGGTTGTGATTCTGTGTTTGAGCTTCCTGTTACTGATCGGGATCAGCCTGATGGCAGAAGGTTTCGGTTTCCATATTCCAAAAGGCTACATCTATTCCGGTATTGGCGTTGCAATTGCAGTTGAAGCCTTTAACCAGTTTAGTCAGCGCAATGCTGCGAAACATGAAGCCAAGATTCCGCTGCGTCATCGTACCGCTAACAGTATTCTTCAACTGATGGGTGCTAAGCTTGAAACCACCAGTACCACTCAGCATGAAGCACAGGAAACCTTTGCGGATGAAGAACGCTATATGATTGGCGGAGTATTGACCCTGGCAGAGCGTTCTGTAGCATCGATCATGACCCCACGAAGCCAGATTTCCTGGGTCGATCTGGAGGATAGTCCGGAACAGATCCGTGAAAAAATCCTGTCTGTACCCCACAGCCTGTTTCCGGTTTGCCGGGGCAGTCTGGATAAGGTGATTACCATCGTTCGTGCCAAAGAACTGTTAGATGTACTGGATGAACCGGAAGAATTAAAAGCTTTGATCAAGCGTCATCGCCCTATCTATATCTTTGAAAGAATGAAAGTGATTGACGCGATTAATACCTTGCGCACATCAAAAGGCTCTCTGGTACTGGTCAGTGATGAATTTGGTCATGTACAAGGTCTGATTTCACCGCTAGACGTGTTTGAGGCAATTGCCGGTGAATTCCCAGATGCCGATGAGCAGCTGGATCTGGTCAAAGTTGATGATACACACTGGATTGCGTCCGGTATGTTGGATCTGTACCAGTTAGAACTTGAGCTCGGTATGCTGGATCTGATTGATGAAGATGCAGGCTATATCAGTGTTGCTGGTCTGATTCTGGATAAAACCAATAGTGTGGCCGAGGTAGGTACTGAACTGAACTACCAAGGTGTTCAATTCAAGGTGATGGAAATCGAAAATAACCGGATTAAATCGGTGAGTATCCATTATCAGGGTTAATCGCCTGTCTTTATTATTTTTTTGAGTCAGTTGCTTAAGGGCAACTGACTTTTTTATTGAATATTCTTTATGACTTAGATATTAATGCTTACCTAAGCTTATTCTTCAGGCTAAATGGAGTATTGAATATTTTGAAAGTCAAGAATGAGTAATAGGTTTTACTGGCTTAGAAGTAAGAAATCTTAATGAAGTATTAAATTGCAGACATGCTTTATTTAGAATTATTAAACAAATTTAAATAAAGTTTAAAAATAAGTGTGAATTTGACTAATTGGTAAAATATATATTTCACGTAATTTTGAAAGATATTAGTCAAATTTGAGATACAAAAGCTCATCCAAAGCTTACACAATACTCGGCTTGAGCGCTTGAAAAATTATCTTTGCCAGATTAGGGCTGAATTTAATTATCTAAAAAATAAGTTGAATAGTGTAATAGGGTGTTCCATGTGTTCATTATATAAACACCCGACTGATGCTTAATCCGCCAAAATCCGAAAGTCTGCATATTGACGGATCGTTTCTATATTCAATTGATGGATCTCATCGGTAAATGCAGCATTAAACTGGCCTAAGGTCGGTGCTTTGGCAAAAGCCAATTGACCGGCGATTGCAAAATGAACATGAGCAGAGAGCGCTGCGATCGCAGGAGGACTTACTGCACTATACGCTGCAATCAGGGCCCCTAGGGCACATCCAGTTGCTGTGACGCGCGGCTGTAAATATGAACCGCCTAAAACCTGAATCACCGGATAATCTCTGGAAATGATGTAATCAGACTCACCTGAAATAGCGATACATTCACATTGTTCCAGTAAGGCCTGCGCCTGTAGATAGACTTCTGAGCTATCGACAGTGCTATTGACGCCTTTGGACTCAATATTTTTCCCTGCCAAAGCACCAATTTCTGAAGCATTCCCCCGTAAAATTGTGGGTTGATAGGTCATGAGCTGATCCACAACACCTGAACGCCAATGCAGTACATTTCCATAACCAACAGGATCTAGTACCCATGACTTTTGGATACTGTGTGCTGTTTTAGCAGCGATCTGCATCGCCTCGACCTGTTCGGTAGTCGGCGTTCCCAAATTTAAACTGAGTGCTCCAGCAATTTTGACAAAGCTCTCTGCTTCAAAAGGATTATCAATCATAGCGGGCGAAGCATTCGCAGCCAGCAAGATATTGGCCACATAATTGCTGGCCACTGCATTGGTCATCACATGCACCAAGGGTTGCTGCTCTTGAAGCAATGACCAGGCTTCACAGATCTGATCGAAAAGAGTATTTTGTAATTGTTGCACGGAAGTATTCATCATCCTGATCTTTCAAATATGAATAGAGCTGCTAAATGCTTAGCGGGTAAAATAATGGTCTTGATGTTTGCAGTTACGGCATAACAGGCTGACATAATCGCTGGCATCATATTCAACAGTAAGCTCTTGTGAGCCGCAATGCATACAGCGTTTTTGTGAATAAAATTTCAGGCGTGGTTCAATCTTTTGCCATGAACGCCAGACCGGTTGGAAGAAAATATTTTCATCATAACCCAGGAAGCGGAAAAACAGGATGCTGCTCATTTTGCTCAAAGGCAATTGCGGTGGGCGAGGTAGAATTGAGGTTTCCCATTTTTCATTCACTGAACGTTCCCGATATTGCTGTAGGGTCTTTTTCAGTAAATTGGTATTAATGAAATTTTCATTTCGTGGTTTTAAAGCTTTCTGCTGATACAGATATTCGAGGGCCGATTGCACCAGATAATAAATCTGTCCCACAGCCAAAACATCGAGCAGGCGATAGCAGAAAGCCTGAAAACTTTGATTGCCCGCAATCTGGATACCCCAGCTACGGCAATAGAACTGAGCGAATTGAATGACTTCCTGATACAGCAGACAATACAGCGCATCTTTGACTTCATCCGCACTTTTAAAAGGTACGCCTTTACTCAGATTTTCATAGAACCAGTAACGCAATTGCTGGGTAATACTAAACAGGCTTGGCTCAGAATAGCCATCCAGACGTACATTAATATAGTACTGCTGATTCTCTTGTTGAATATCTCTAGGAACTAGAATCTGGTCTTTCAGCAGATTTTTGACCAACCCATGCTGATACAGGTAATTCGGGCTGATGGAATAATATTTAATGGCATGCCAGTCAATATATTCCTGATGCTGGCTATGTTCCTGAACCTGTTCATCCAGAATCGAGAGCAGAAACAGTTTATTAATAAAGCTGAGCTGATTGAGCTCATATTCATGCCGATCCTGTTTTTTATGAAATTTCCGGTTTTCCTGTAAACGGACTTCTTTCAGCATACGTTTACGCTGAGCCAGACACTGATCGCAATAACAGTTATGTTTCTGGTCGGTATAGAGCTGATGCTGGCAGTGGCTGCATTCATGATAAGTAATGTCCTGATCATACTGTTCTGCCTCGATCCAGTACATGGAGGCCTTACATAACGGGCACTGCGTACTTTCATCAAGCTGTTTTTGCAGAACGTTGAATACCATGATTGCGCACAACTCCAGAATAAAGAGAAACTGCGATTATACACAGCTCATCAAAGTCACGCGTCATTTGACAATATTTTTAATAAAGCAGATTTCAGAAGAAGAGAGCCTTTAAACGAATAGAGCTACCGAAGTAGCCCTGTATTCAAGAAAACTGGATCATCGTTTTTAAACGGGGCAGGGTAATGTTTCGTCTTCCTCTCCCTGATGTTTCGCTTGAATCAACGCCTGCACTTTTTTGGATGGAACCTTTTTGGCACCAAGTGCATCATAAGTATTCAGAATCGCACTGACCTCATGCGCCTGTAGCTGAACGCCTTCAGAACTCATGAACAGGGCAATAACTTTATGATCAATATTGGCCTGATCCAGAACCTGAAGTGTTTTAAGATTTTCAATCCGTACCACATGCTGTTTTAAATACATAGCTCACCTCAATTTCTTTGTTGTCGTTATTCTTGGAGTCTTTGCGCTTGGAGAAAACACACTTAAACTGTAGCAAAAACTATGCTCATTTTTTAATCAATATTTCGGAATTGCTATTAATCATAAATTATATATTTTTAAATCAAGCACATAAGAAAATGTAAAAAAATATGATATTAGCCGAAAACTTGGCATATATCTTTCTTTGAATCCTGCCATTGCTGTTGGGTGATGCAAAATGCATTCAAACTGGTGCATGTCATTTGTGCATTTAAAATGAAATTTGGAACGCAGATTAACCAGAACTTAATCTTTTAGAAGTCAGGTTTTGCAGCGCCCAGCATCTAAATTAGATATAAGGTTGTCCTGAACCCAGGCAGTAATTTTTCATATTGGAATAATACTTTGCATGTGCAGGAATCATGCATAGAGGAATCATACAGTGCAGATGAAAGCTTTTTTTATTTTATCTTTAAGTTGTTTTAGAGATGGGGATTTTAGATATCGGGCAAATATAAGGCGATTATCGTATATTTTGATGTAGCTCAATTGAAAAGATCAGTAATTATTCCCATATACAATACAAATGAAACGCACAGACAGGTTCAAGATCAAGGCGTATGATCAATACATTGACAATCTTTTGCCTTAGAAGCTGTGCAATAAAGGATCAGGACATTATATGAATATCGCGGCGAATCCGGTGATCGAA
Source organism: Acinetobacter sp. NIOH-H-8 (assembly GCF_046635365.1). Classification (NCBI taxonomy): domain Bacteria; kingdom Pseudomonadati; phylum Pseudomonadota; class Gammaproteobacteria; order Moraxellales; family Moraxellaceae; genus Acinetobacter; species Acinetobacter sp. NIOH-H-8. The sequence goes on along the minus strand of NZ_JBHDVN010000015.1, from coordinate 5,530 downwards.
GCAGATCAAACCATTTATTTAAAAGACTATCAAAAACCTTCTTTTGTTGTAGATTCAATCGACCTGAATATTCAAGTCTATGACGATCATACGCTGGTCAGCAGCAAACTGGAGATGCAGCGCCAAACAGCAGGTGATCTGGTATTGCTTGGTCGTGACCTGGAACTGCAATCGATCCAGTTAAATGGTCAGCCACTAAATGCATCAGATTATATTTTGGATGCTGAGCAACTGGTGATTAGCAATGCTCCAGATCAGGCGACTATTGAAACAGTGGTCAAGATTCATCCAGAAAGCAATACCATGCTGGAAGGTCTGTATCAGGCCAGTTCAGATTTATTCGTAACTCAGAACGAACCGGAAGGTTTCCGTAAAATTACCTTCTATCCAGACCGCCCAGATGTATTGTCTGTATTTACCACTCGTGTCGAAGCTGACAAAAAGTATCCGGTTCTACTGGCTAACGGTAACCTGATTGAAACCGGCGAAGTGGATGAAAACCGTCACTATGCGCTCTGGCAGGATCCAACCAAGAAACCAAGCTATTTATTTGCCTGCGTGATTGGCGATCTGGCAGTGATGAAAGATCGCTATACCACATCAGAAGGTCGTGATGTGGCACTGGAAATCTATGCTGAAGAAAAAGACATTCCAAAATGCAAAATCGCGATGGAAGCCTTAAAACATTCCATGCGTTGGGATGAAGAGCATTATGGTCTGCCATACGACCTCGATAATTACATGATCGTAGCAACTAGCGCATTTAACATGGGTGCGATGGAAAACAAAGGTCTAAATATCTTCAATACCTCATGCGTATTGGCTGATGAAGAATATACAACAGATGCTGCCATCATGCGTGTACAGTCCGTAATTGCCCATGAATATTTCCATAACTGGACAGGTAACCGGATTACTTGTCGTGACTGGTTCCAGCTATGTTTGAAAGAAGGTTTGACTGTATTTCGTGATCAGTCTTTCTCGGAAGATCTACAGTCTGCTGCCGTACAGCGTATTGATGATGTGGCAGTACTAAAAGCGCATCAGTTCCCGGAAGATTCTGGTCCTTTATCGCATCCACCGCGACCGGATCATTTTGTAGAAATTAATAACTTCTATACGGCGACCGTGTATGAAAAAGGTGCGGAAATTAACCGTATGATGGCGACTTTGCTCGGTAAAGAAAAATTCCGTCAAGGTACAGATGAATATTTCCGCCGTCATGATGGTCAGGCCGTAACGGTTGAAGACTGGGTGGCTGCATTGACTGCCGGTTCTGGTGTGGATCTATCAAACTTCCTGACTTGGTATAACCAGCCAGGTACACCGAAACTGGTGGCAAAAGGTGAGTACGATGCAGATGCACAAACTTATCGTCTTAGCTTTAAGCAAAGTCTGAAAGCTCATCCGAAATATCCGAATCTGAAAGCTGTTCCGATTCCAGTGGCTTTGGCCTTGTTTGATGCAGCTACAGGCGAGCAGCTGAGTCTGAACTCTGATGCCTTATTTGAAAATGGCGTCAAAGATGGGGTATATCTGTTTGATCAGGATGAAGCGACCATCGAGTTTAGCGGTGTGACCAGTAAACCGGTTGTTTCTTTACTGCGCAACTTCTCTGCACCCGTTGATCTGCATTTTGATTACTCTGAACAAGAACTGGCGTTCCTGTTGCAATATGAAACCAATGGTTTTAACCAGTGGCAGGCGACCCAGACTTTATTAGAACGCATTCTGCTGGATGATCAACCTTCTGAAATTTATATCGAGGCAATGCTGAATACCTTGCCTGATCTGATTCAGAAAGATCCGCTATTGGCTTCGCGCTTATTTGATGTACCGGCAGAAGGTTACTTGGGTAGCCGGATTGATACAGACTACAATCCAGCCATGATCCAGGAAAAACGTGATGCCTTGCTGCATAAATTGGCACGTGCCTTTGGAGCATCAGCTAAAGAAATCTATCTGAGTCTAGATCCTGAATTGCAGTCAGATTTCTCTCAGGCGATGGGTGTGCGTGCACTGAAAAATATCATGCTAATGCTGATTGCACGTCAAGGTGATGAAAGTGCATTTGAACTGGCAGAGCAGCAATACCAAAACACAGGCAATATGTCTGAACGTTTGGGTGCCTTGCGTGTTCTGGTATGGAATGATGCACCTCAAGCTAAAGCATTCCTGGATGATTTCTATAACCGCTTTAAAGATGAAGCACTGGCACTGGATCAATGGTTCATGCTGCAAGCAGCTCATCCAAAAGCGACTGCAGAAACAATTAAAGCACTCACTGAGCATGCGGATTATGACTTGAAAGTGCCAAACCGTATCCGTGCGGTGAGTGGCGGTTTGAATGCCAATCCGGTCAATACCTGGAGCTTTGGTGTGCAGCATTATATCGAGCTGGCGAAATATCTGGATCAGAAAAACCCGATTGTCGGTTCACGTCTACTTCAGGTGCTTTCACGCTGGTATACCCTGATTGAACCACAACGCAGTGAAGTCAAAGCACAACTTGAAGCTTTAAAACCACAGGTGAAATCGAAAAATGTCTCAGAGACATTGAACAGCATGTTAAGCGTATAAGATCGTTATGTAAAAAGCCGGATCAACTGATCCGGCTTTTTATTATTGATTTATTTTAAATGGTGAATTTAAGCGCATTTAAAATACTATAATGTGAAATCAGTCACATAAAAGGTTTACAGTAAGAGGCTAGACAGGAAAGTAAAACTATACTTTTCTATTAAACATGAAGAAATCTTCAAATTGATATACTAGAGGTCTTATTCAAGATGTTAGTGAAAATCGAAGATGGTTTTTATTTAAATACTCGGCATATTATTGCGGTTCATGTCAGCAGAAATGCTGCGACTGGTCTGTTTGAAATCTCCCTTCAATATACACCGCATTCTATTCAGCAAGCTGGAGAATACAAAAAAGTATTTAATAGCCAGCTGGATGCTGAACTCTTCCTGAACGAACTGAACCAAAAAGTTCGCTAAAAAAAGCCTGCATCGCAGGCTTTTTTGTTGTCTGGGTTACGTTAAGGTCTCACAATCAATACCGGAATCTCGGACTGGGAAAGGACATTCTGTGCCACGCTGCCCAGCATCAGTTTTTGCAGACCTTTACGGCCATGTGATCCCATGATAATCAGATCGGTCGGAACTTCCTGCGCTGCCTGAAGAATTCCTTCAGAAGGTGCCATACCATGAATGATCTTGGTCGTGACCTGTGTACCATCATACACAAAATTTGCCTTAATCTCATTTAAAAGATCCAGTGCATGTTGTTCTGCCTGCATGAAATAGTCAGTGACTGCGGGAGCAACCTTATAAAAGTCCACGCCTTTAAATGGGTCTACAGCAATAATACTGACCAATGTCACCTTACTATTAAAAGCTTTGGCCAGCTCACGGGCATGTTCAGCTGCAGCATAGGACATCGAGGATTCATCGAGTGCGACAAGAATATGTTCATAGTTTTGCATGGTGCTTCCTCATTTTTAGAATATGCAGTGAAATGATCATTTAGAAAATGGAGGTTTACTGTAGAAGGGTTCAGACAGAAACACTGCCTGAAAAAATTGCGCACCTTGAAGATGCGCAAATCAGATTATTTTTTAACGATTAACACCGGAATTTGACTGGCGCCAAGAACATCCTGTGCAAAGCTGCCCAGAATCATTTTCTGGAAGCCTTTACGGCCGTGTGAACCCATGACGATTAGATCAGCCTGGGTTTCCTCTGCAGTCTCAGCAATATGTTCGGCATTCACTAGACCAGTCACAATGCGGGAATCTGCTTCTATACCTTCACTGCCTGCAATTGCAGTGGCTTCTTTTAGGGCATTTTTTGCATTGGCATGAGCCTGAGCAAAATACTCTTTCATAATCGTTGAACTGTAGTAGAAGTCAGCTTCAGTAAAAGGGTCTTCTGCAATCAGGCTAATCAGGGAAAGTTTACTGCCAAATGCCTTGGCAATTTTGGCTGCATGTCGAACTGCAGAAAAGGAAATATCTGAACCGTCTACTGGGACTAAAATATGTTGGTAAGCCATGATTTTTCTCCGCATGTTGTGTGTTTTTTACGCTTTGATTTATTGATAGCACAATGTACCCATGGGTGCAATTGCAAAAAGCTGAAAAATGGCAAAAAATCTTTAAATTACAGGTATTTTCACATAAATGCAGAGATTTGATGAAAGAAAAAACAGAGCAAAAAACTAGGGATTCAGGTTTTATTGATCAAAAATAACAGGATAAATGACGCTGTTTTTCTGGGGATGGTTTAAACTGCCTGGGCTTATTTTTGGGCTGATCGAGGGGGAAGGTTTTGAGGTTTTTTGCTATTCATTTATTGTTGTTCTGTTCAATTATTCTGGCAGGCTGTCAAAATACTGTACAGAACAGCCGGGTCATTGCCAGTGCTTTTAATTTGACCACAGGGATGCAGCAAAAGGTGATGGATCGCTATGCACCAGGTTCGGTCATCGTGCATCAGAATATGGTCTATGAACCGCAGAAAAAGCTCTCTCTGGATCTGTATCAACCACAAAATATCGAAAATATCGGCCCGCAACCAACCATTGTGTGGATTCATGGTGGTGGCTGGATTTCTGGTTCCAAAGAACATGCCCGGGGTTATTTTAAACTTCTGGCTGCGCAAGGTTATAATGTGGTATCGGTCCAATATCAGTTTGCACCTCAAGCCATTTATCCAAGCCAGTTACATCAGATTGATCAGGCCTTGGAGTTTATTACTCAACATGCAGCCGAATACCAGATTGATGCCGAAAATTTATATCTGGCCGGAGATTCTGCCGGGGCGAATATGGCCAGCCACTATGCTGCACTTTTAACAAATCCCGCCTTTGCCAAACAATCGGATTTTCAACCTTATCTGCAACCTTCCCAGCTTAAAGGTCTGATTCTGCACTGTGGTATTTATGACTTGGAGTCATTCGCCAGTACCGCACCTGATGAAATGAAGATCGTAGAGTGGGGAGTATATAGCCTGATTCAGGCCTATACAGGGGATCGTAAAAATGATACCGAGTTTCTAAAACGTATTTCTCCAATCCAGTATATTACGCCATCTTATCCGCCAGTATTCATTAGCGGGGGCAACAAGGATTTTCTGACCGACACCCAATCCTTGCCTTTTATCAAGGCTTTAAAAGCGCAGCAGGTTCCAGTAACAGAAGTTTTTTATCCCGAATCTAAAGCTTGGCTGATTCATGAATATCAGTTCTTTATGGGCAAGAAAGAAAGTCAGCAGACTTTTATCAAGACGCTGGATTTTTTGCATCAGCTTTCGCCCCTCAACATAAACTTATAAAAAATTTATTTCTTAAGACCATATAGTCAAACTACTTTATTATTCATACAGGATTCGAAAAAAACTTGAAATAACTCATCGACTGAGTCGATCAACCATTCTTTACGCTTACGTTTAACCCATGCCCACATCTGTTCTATAGGATTTAAATCAGGGCTGTATGCAGGAAGCCAAAGAATTTTATGCCCTTGTTG